>NZ_BADD01000568.1 GCF_000333455.1 Rhodopseudomonas sp. B29 | reverse complement strand
GATTGTGGTCGTGAGCGTGAGAATGCGTGTGGGCGTGAGCGTGCCCGGCTTCGGCGATGGCAACGCGGGCATGGCCATGATCATCGTGGTGGTGATGGTCATGCCCATGATGGTCGTGATGATGATGGCTGTGATCGTGACCACCGGCTGGCGCTGCCGCCAAAGCGAGGCCCATGGGCCTCGGGGCGCTGGACTGACGCAGCGCCCGCAGCAAGCCGCCGCCCTTCAGCCACGCCAGCCGGGCGCCGAACAGCGCGATCAGCCCGTAGCTGCCGATCTCGATTGCCTTCTCGGCGCTGCACATGGTGGCGGCCGTCGCGCTGAGCAGGCCGGCGCAAACCGCCACGATGGCGATCGCCACCAGCGCCTGCAGCAGCGCCGAGACGAACGACAACGCGATGCCGCGCCGCGCCGTCTCCTGATTGGCAACCAGATAGGACGAGATCACCGCCTTGCCGTGGCCGGGGCCGGCGGCGTGAAACATGCCGTAGGCAAACGAGATCGCCACCAGCGTCCACACCGCCGTGCCGTCGGCCTTGGCGGCGCGAATCGTTGCGGAAATCTGCCGATAGAACGCCGACTGCTGCGCCAGCAGCCAGCCGACGATGCCGCCGGCCTGCGGCTCGGGAGTTGTCTTGGGGGCACCGAACGGATTTTGCGCGACCGCGGCGTGGAGCGCGGCGTCTGTCAGAACGCTGGCGACAAACAGCGCCACACAGAGAACGGCGAGCGTCCGGATCGACCACGCCTCCCCGTCATTGCGAGGAGCGGAGCGACGAAGCAATCCAGCTCCGTGCACTGCGCTGGATTGCTTCGCTTCGCTCGCAATGACGGAGCTGACAACTTGATTTGCAGCACTCATGGGCACGACACCGCGATCTTGTTCGCGAACATGGCGCCGTAGTTGGAATTGTCGCCGCTCAGGAAATTGTCTTCGGACATGCGCTGTGCATTGGCGGTGCCGTCATTGGGGCGCTGGAAGTCGAGCTTGCAGCTGGCTGGGGCGCCCTTCAGCGTCACCGGGTCCTTGTCGGCGAAAGAGAAGTCGATGAAGTAGGTCGGATCGAATACCTCGACCGCGAGATCAGGGCTCTTCACCGGCGTCTTCAGCGGCAGGAAGAAGTGCAGCGTCAGCACGCCGTCTTTCTGCTCCAGATAGTAATCGACCGGCTCGGCGAATTTCTGCTTCTTGCCATTGGCCTTGGCGAAGGTGAAGTAGGCGAATTCCTTCAGCGACTCGACATTGGTCTGCGCCAGCGGCGCCAGCTCTTCGCGGGTGTAGACGCCCTTCTGCTTGGTCTCGATGCCCTGCAGCGCATAGGTCGAGAACATGTCGTCGAACGCCCAGGAATGCTGCACGCCGGTGAAGGCGCCGTCGGGGCCATAGACCAGTTGGCTGGTCGCGGTGACCCAGACATGAGGGTGGGCTTGCGCCGGATTCGACCCAAGCGCCCAAGTTACCAAGGCTCCGAACAGCAGAAGCTTCGTCATTGCGAGCCGAAGGCGAAGCAATCCAGCTCCGTGCACCGAGCTGGATTGCTTCGTCGGCTTCGCCTCCTCGCAATGACGAGGGGTGCGCTGTTGGGACTGGGCGACCATTCGCTACGCAGCCTCCGGCGTATCGAGCAGGCCGCGGCGGCGGAGGAGCGCGTCGGGCTCGGGGGCGCGGCCGCGGAAGGCGATGTAGGCTTCCTCGGGGTCGCGCGAGCCGCCCGACGAGTAGATGTCGTCGCGCAGCCGCTTGGCGACCGCCGGCGCGAAAATGTCGCCGGCCTCCTCGAAGGCGCCGAACGCGTCGGCGTCCATCACCTCGCTCCACATGTAGCTGTAATAGCCCGAGGCGTAGTGATCGCCCGAGAAGATATGGCCGAACTGGGTCGGCCGGTGGCGCAGCGCGATCTCCTCCGGCATGCCGATCTTCTCCAGCTCCTTGCGTTCGAAGTCGCGGACAGCGCCGATCGACGCCGCCGGCTGGGTGTGGAATTCGAGATCGAGCAGCGCCGACGATACGAACTCCACCGTGGCGAAGCCCTGGTTGAACTTGCGGGCCTTGAGGAAGCGCTGCAGCAGGTCGTCGGGCAGCGGCTCGCCGGTCTGGTAGTGGCGGGCGAATTGCCGCAGCACCTGCGGCTGCTCCTGCCAGTGCTCGTAGAGTTGCGAGGGCAGCTCGACGAAGTCGGTGAACACGCTGGTGCCGGACAATGACGGATAGGTCACGTTCGACAACATGCCGTGCAGGCCGTGGCCGAACTCGTGAAACAGCGTGCGCGCGTCATCGGGCGACAGCAGCGACGGCTCGCCCTCCGCGCCCTTGGCGAAGTTGCAGACATTGATGATCAGCGGCGCGACATTGCCGTCGAGCTTCTGCTGATCGCGCAGCGAGGTCATCCAGGCGCCGGAGCGCTTCGACGGGCGGGCGAAGTAGTCGCCGTAGAACAGCCCGCGGTGGCTGCCGTCGGCGTCCTTGACCTCCCAGACGCGCACATCCGGGTGCCAAACCGGCACGTCCTTGCGCTCGGCGAAACTGACGCCGAACAGCCGGGTCGCGGTGTCGAAGGCGGCGGCGATCATGTTGTCGAGCGCCAGATACGGCTTGATCGCCGAATCGTCGAAATCGGCGCGGCGCTGCCGCAGCTTCTCGGCGTAGTAGCGCCAGTCCCACGGCGCCAGCTTGAAGTTGCCGCCCTCCTCGGTGACCAGCGCCTGCAGATCGTCGCGGTCGGCCAGCGCCCGGGCGCGGGCCGGCTTCCAGACCCGTTCCAGCAGGCCGCGGACGGCCTCCGGCGTCTTGGCCATCGAGTCTTCGAGCCGATAGGCCGCGAAGGTCGGGTAGCCGAGCAGCCGGGCGCTCTCCTCGCGCAGCTTGAGGATTTCGCCGATGACGGCGTTGTTGTCGTTGGCGTTGCCGTTGTCGCCGCGGGCGATGAAGGCGCGATACACCTTCTCGCGCAGGTCACGCCGGCCGGACATCTTCAGGAACGGCTCGACGAAGGAGCGCGACAGCGTGATCACCGCCTTGCCGGGCATGCCGCGCTCTTCGGCCGCGGCCTTGGCGGCGGCGAGGAAGCTGGCCGGCAGGCCGTCGGTGTCGCCCTCACCAAGCTCCATGAACCACTCCTGCTCGTCGCCGAGCAGATGATGGCTGAAGCTGGTGCCGAGCTGCGCCAGCTGTTCGTTGATCTCCGCCATGCGGGCTTTGGCGGCGGCATCGAGCCCCGCGCCGGCGCGGTGGAAGCGCGTATAAGTGCGCTCCAGCAGCCGCTTCTCCTCGGCGGTCAGCTTCAGGCTGGCGCGCTTGTCGTGCAGCGCGGCGACGCGGCCGAACAGCACCGCGTTCATCATGATGGGATTCCAGTGCCGCGCCATGCGCAGCGACACCTGCTCGTCGATCTTGAGCAGCTCCGGGCTCGAATGCGCCGACACCAGATCGTAGAACACCGCGGCGACGCGATTCAGCAACTTGCCGGAGCGCTCCAGCGCCGTGACGGTGTTGGCGAAGTCCGGTTCGGCCGGATCGTTGACGATGGCGGCGATCTCGGCGGCGTGGTCCGCGAATGCCTGCTCGAACGCCGGCATGAAATGCTCGGGCTTGATCTGCGAAAACGGCGGGGTTTCGAACGGGGTGGTCCAGGCTTCGAGCAGCGGATTGCCGGAGGCAGAGGGTGCGGCGATCGGTCCGGAGCTGTCTGTCATCAATCCATCCTGGGGCGTTGCGCGGTTGAGCCGGGTTCGGCGTGGCTTTGCTGCGGATTATATAGGATTCGGTCGGGCTTTTTTGCGCCCTCGGACGCTGTTCTGGGCCGAAATCGGCCCCTGCCGCAGTGATGACACTTTATCGGCCCATCGGCTGGCCTTGCCGCGACGGGCAATTTCGCTAGATTGCCGCCGCAAACAGGACGTCACCCGATGAGCAAGCTTCCGAATTCGACCGCGCGCCGCGCTATCGCCTGGCCGAGTGTCGTCACCGTCATCAGCGCCGCGATCCTGATCGGCGCCGAGGTGTTCGGCGCGGCCTTCGCCGGCGGCTGGGCGCTGGCGATCCTGTTCGGACTCGACGACACCGCCGCCCACATCCTGCAGGGCGTGCTGTTCGTGCTCGGCGTGGTGATCATGGTCGGCTTCGTCCGCAACGCCCAGCGCATCGAGCCGTTCTACAAGCGCGCCTGAGCAGCGCTCGCGCCGCGAGCGCACGTCGGCCGCGCCGCTGTTCAGAGAACAGCTGCGGCACAGGCCTTTCTCGCAAGCGCTCAGCGCGGCGCCAGCCGTCTCGCCGCTCCTCATTCGCAAAGAATTAGTTAGCAACCTTGAACGGATGTTCATGTTCGAGGTGACGAGCGTGGCTGATCAGCAACGATCGGCGACGGTGTCCAAAAATTCATGCGTTAACCCGAAAAAAATCTTGCAGCCCGGCACGTAAACACCTATTTCCCCTCTTGCCCAATTTCGCACGTGCCTGTGGTCGTGTGTCGGTCGGTAGGTATCCGGACAAGAGGCCGGACAGCCGCCAAGGGATAAAGAAGCCGAGGGTCTCAATGCTGCTAGCAGCGAGGCCAGCATCTCTCTCAAGGGATGCCGTTGAAGGTGACTTTTTCTCTTGCAACCGTGATCGGCAGCCGGAGGCGAACCGGCGCACCTCGTTCTCAACGGGGGACGCGACTTAAAGCAACGACGGAGCGGGCTTTTTTGGTCTCTGCCGGCTTTCCAACAGCCGGCGCGAATACCGAAGAGGCTTGTCCTTCATTGCCAGGTGTGCGGGCGGGAGCTCTCCCAACCAATCCACGGCAGCACTGCTAATCCGAGCGGATCGCTCGTTGCGCTTCCATCGCGTGACGGGCGCTTGACGCATCGGAGCGGCTTCATCGCTGGAATGCGCCCGTCGCTGGGCGTGTGGGAGAGTGCCATGACCGATCGTATCCGCGAATTCCTGCGCGACCGCCGCGAAAAGGGTTTGGACGTCGAGCCGTGCCTCGTCGTCGACCTCGACGTCGTGCGCGACAACTTCACCAGCTTCGCCAAGGCGCTGCCGGACAGCCGCGTGTTCTACGCCATCAAGGCGAACCCGGCGCCCGAAGTGCTGTCGCTGCTGGCGTCGCTCGGCTCGTGCTTCGACTGCGCCTCGGAGCAGGAGATCCAGATGGCGCTGGCCGCCGGCGCGACTCCGGACCGCATCTCGTTCGGCAACACCATCAAGAAGGAACGCGACATCGCGCGCGCCTTCGAACTCGGCATCCGCCTGTTCTCGGTGGACTGCGCCGCCGAGGTCGAGAAGGTCGCGCGTGCCGCGCCCGGCTCGAAGGTGTTCTGCCGCATCCTGTACGACTGCGCCGGCGCCGAGTGGCCGCTGTCGCGGAAGTTCGGCTGCGATCCGGAGATGGCTGTCGACGTGCTCGACCTCGCCAAGCGTCTCGGCCTGGAAGCCTACGGCATCTCGTTCCATGTCGGCTCCCAGCAGCGCAAGGTGAAGGCGTGGGACCGTGCGCTGGCGATGGCCGCGCAGGTGTTCCGCGACTGCGCCGAGCGCGGCATCAACCTGTCGATGGTCAACATGGGCGGCGGTTTCCCGACCAAGTACCTGAAGGAAGTGCCGGCCGTGGTGCAGTACGGGCGTTCGATCTTCCGGGCGCTGCGCAAGCACTTCGGCAACCAGATCCCGGAGACCATCATCGAGCCGGGCCGCGGCATGGTCGGCAACGCCGGCGTGATCGAGACCGAAGTCGTTCTGATCTCGAAGAAGAGCGACGAGGACGAGGTCCGCTGGGTCTATCTCGACATCGGCAAGTTCGGCGGTCTCGCCGAGACCATGGACGAGTCGATCCGCTACGCCATCAAGTCGCGCCACGACGGCGCCGACATGACGCCCTGCGTGCTCGCCGGTCCGACCTGCGATTCGGCCGACGTGATGTACGAGAAGATGCCGTACCCGCTGCCGGTGACGCTCGAGATCGGCGACAAGCTGCTGATCGAAGGCACCGGGGCCTATACGTCGACCTACTCGTCGGTGGCCTTCAACGGCTTCCCGCCGCTGCGGACCTACCACATCTAAGGGTCGAACCTCCTTCCCCGCCTCCCGCTGGGGAGGCGTGAAGAAAGTCGAGGCCGGCTTGCCGGCCTCTCCCCGTCACATCGCTATTTGCTGACAACATGCTGCCGGCGCGGTTCGCCGGACAGCGTGGGGATCGACGTGCCATGACGAACGCAATCGCCACCCTGACTGCCTTGAACGTCGCAGCCGTTCCGTTCGCGATCCGTGCGGAAAAGAGCTCCGATATTGCCGCGCGTGAGCGCCTGCTGGATGCGTGCTTCGGCGAAGGCCGGCATGCGCGCACCTGCCAGCGTTTGCGTGATGGACGCGCGCCCGCCGAAGGCCTCGCCTTCTCGGCGGTCCGTCAAGGCCGTCTGGTCGGCACCGTGCGTCTCTGGCATGTCGACGCAGGGGGCCGGGCCGCACTCGTGCTCGGCCCCCTCGCCGTCGCCTCGTCCTGCCGCGAACTCGGCCTCGGCGGCGCGCTGATGCGCCACGCCATCGCCGAGGCGGCGGCGCGCGGCCACGGCGCCATCGTGCTGCTCGGCGACGAGCCGTATTATCGGCGCTTCGGCTTCTCGTCCGCCAAGATGGACGCGCTGGCGTTGCCGGGCCCGTTCGAGCGCGACCGGCTGCTCGGCCTCGAACTGCGCGACGGCGCGCTCGATGGCGCAGCGGGGCTGATTGTCGCCACCGGCGCCGCGGCGCCCGTTGCGAAGCCGGCGCGGCGCGCTCTGCCGCGCGCGGCCTGAGGCGATGCCGATGCTGACCCTGCCCCACCGCGCCGCCTCGCGCGCCCAGCTCGACAAGCGTCCGCGGGTCACCTCGCTGGTGCTGTTCGTATTCGTGGTCAAGATCGCCGTCGACGCCTGGAAGCGCCGCCGGCGCGAGCGCGGTGCCGGTTCCGAGACGATCTGAACCTCCGCAGCGCCGGCCCGTCGATCCTCCAGCTTGATTTGCCGGACGAGACGCGGCATTGCCTGCGCCCAAGTTCCTCCCGCAACGCACTCATCCAAAGGTACCGAGCCGATGCCGCGCCGCCTGATTTCCTCCGGATCGCCCTTCGAGAAGACCGCCGGCTACAGCCGCGCCGTGGTCGACGGCGATTTCGTCTTCGTCGCCGGCACCACCGGTTTCGACTACACGACGATGACGCTCCCCGAGGATGTCACGGCCCAGACACGGAATTGCTTCAAGACGATCGGCAACGTGCTGAAGGAAGCCGGCTTCGCCATGGAAGATATCGTCCGTGCCACCTACTACATCACCAACGCGGCCGACGCCGACGCGGTGTTCGCGGTGTGCGGCGAGAACCTGTCGGAGATCCGCCCGGCGGCGACGATCGTCACCGTCGCGGCTCTCTACAAGCCCGAGATGAAGATCGAGATCGAAGTCACCGCCAAGCGCCGCAGCTAAGCCGCTTATCTGTTCAATCCCGAGGGGCGGCGCCGCAGGGCACCGCCCGTCCTGTTTTTCGGAGCATTCGCTGATGTCCACCTCGAAGATCCACGCCAAGATCACCGGCCCCATCGTGATGATCGGCTTCGGCTCGATCGGCAAAGGCACGCTGCCTTTGATCGAGCGGCACTTCGAGTACGACAAGAAGCGGTTCGTGATCATCGATCCGCACGAGGACGGCGAACTCGCCAAGAAGCACGGCGTGCGCTTCATCAAGCAGGGTGTCACCAAGGACAACTACCGCGAGCTGCTGATCCCGCTGCTGACCGAAGGCGGCGGCCAGGGCTTCTGCGTCAATCTGTCGGTCGACACCTCCTCGGTCGACATCATGACGATGTGCCGTGAGATCGGCGCGCTCTACATCGACACCGTGGTCGAGCCGTGGGCCGGCTTCTACTTCGACAAGAGCGCGGGTCCGGAAAAGCGCACCAACTACGCGCTGCGCGAGACGCTGCTGGCCGCCAAGGCCAAGCAGCCGGGCGGCACCACCGCGGTCTCCACCTGCGGCGCCAATCCCGGCATGGTGTCGTGGTTCGTCAAGCAGGCACTGATCGACATCGCGCGCGACACCGGCGTCGAGATCAACGAGCCGAAGAGCCGCGAAGGCTGGGCGCAGCTCGCCCACAAGCTCGGCGTCAAGGGCATCCACATCGCCGAGCGCGACACCCAGCGCGCCAAGACGCCGAAGCCGATGAACGTGTTCGTCAACACCTGGTCGGTCGAAGGCTTCGTCTCCGAGGGCCTGCAGCCGGCCGAACTCGGCTGGGGCACGCACGAGACCTGGATGCCGGACAACGGCCGCAAGCACACCGACGGTTGCGGCGCGGCAATCTATCTGCTGCAGCCGGGCGCCAACACCCGCGTCCGCACCTGGTGCCCGACACCGGGCGCGCAATACGGCTTCCTCGTCACCCATAACGAGTCGATCTCGATCGCCGATTACTTCACGGTGCGCGACGGCCAGAACGTGGTGTACCGGCCGACCTGCCACTACGCCTATCACCCGGCCAACGACGCCGTGCTGTCGCTGCACGAGATGTTCGGCGCCGCCGGCAAGATGCAGCCGAAATGGCACATCCTCGACGAGAACGAGATCGTCGACGGCATCGACGAACTCGGCGTCCTGGTCTACGGCCACGCCAAGAACGCCTATTGGTACGGCTCGCAGCTCTCGATCGAAGAAACCCGCGAGGTCTGCCCGTATCAGAACGCCACCGGCATGCAGGTGTCGTCGGCGGTGCTGGCCGGCATGGTGTGGGCGCTGGAAAATCCGGAAGCCGGCATCGTCGAAGCCGACGAGATGGACTACAAGCGCTGCCTCGAAGTGCAGATGCCGTATCTCGGCCCGGTGAAAGGCTACTACACCGACTGGACCCCGCTGAACGATCGTCCCGGCCTGTTCGCCGAGGACATCGACACGTCCGATCCGTGGCAGTTCAGGAACGTGCTGGTGCGCTGAAGCAAGACCGCTCAGCCTTAACCTAAGTACACGCGCCCCTCCCCGATCGCAGCGCGCCCCCTCTCCCGCCTGCGGGAGAGGGTCGGGGTGAGGGCGCCGCAGGCAGTGAGTTAGTTATTACTGAAGCGCTGTAGCCCTCACCCGTCCCGGCTTCGCTGCGCTACGCCGGGCCGACCTCTCCCGCAGGCGGGAGAGGTTGCTCAGTGCGCGCGGCAAAGCTTCGACCACCTGAAAATCAGCCGCCCTTGGGCTGCACCGGCTCGCCCATCTTCTCCGGCGGCGCGGGGGGCAGCGCCGGCTTGGCGCCGGCGTCGACCGCGGCCGCATCGGGCCGCGCCGGTTGGGGCGGGATGTCATGCGGCCGCGGGCCCTGGCCGGTGGTTTCGGGCGGGGCCGACGGCTTGTTCTCGGCGCCCGGCGTCGATTGCAGCGGCTGCGGGGTGGCCTGAGCAAGATGAACTGACGGGGCCGCCGAGGCGTGCACGTCCGAACACGCCGCGGCGGGGACCGCCAACGACGCACTCATCAGCAGGGCCGTGCCGGCTGCGATCAGCCTGACATCCAACACTCGGTCCGCCCCGCCACGCTGGCGACTTCCGCTCGACTGATTCGACTGATCCATGGTTCGCCCTCGCCTGTATCGTTTGATCAGACGAGACAACGTCCCGCCGCCGGGCCCGTTCCGGCCCGTCGGCAGCGGCATCTGGGCGCGATGCGCGCCGCGCAGCGATAACGACCGGCCTCGCACCGCCCGGCGCGGGCCGGTCGCGCGTATCACGCCTGGGCGATCGGAGCCGAGCGATTCGCCGGCGCGGCCTTGGCTTCGCCGCGCTGCAGCTCCGGCTGTACCGGCAATTGCAGCACCTTGACGCGCTGGCCGGTGACCAGCAGCGTCACCAGCACCGCGCTGCCGTCCGGAAACTCGACGGCGTCGTGATGGACGTGGGGCTCGCCCTTGGCGAACTGATTGAACTTGCCGACTTTGTAATCGGCGGTCTTGGTCCAGATCCAGCGCTGGTCGTAACGGACATTGTGCTCGAAACCGAGTTCGGTGCCCGGCAGCAGGCAGACCGCGACGTCCAGCTCTTCAGGCGACGCGAAGCCGCGGGTCGAGGTGCCGCGGAACGTGGTGGTGATCAGAGTCTCGCCGACCTTGGCCGGACGACTCGCAACGGCATGCAGACTGTAGTCACACATCGGTTGGGTTCCTCTCGAGGGAGAAACACCCGCACCCCCGGCTGCCCCGCGGGTGGTCATCGTGTGGTTTGCGATGCTGAAGAGATGCTCCGCCAAGTTATGGGCGTTTAAGCGGCGTGAGGCCGCGGACAAAAGTCGGCGACGATGAATCAAATCCGC
>NZ_BADD01000569.1 GCF_000333455.1 Rhodopseudomonas sp. B29 | reverse complement strand
CGCTTCGAACTGATGCAGCGGTAACGGGCACGCGCCCCTTATCGTTCCGCCGCGGCCGGCTTGCTGCCGTGACAGGAAGCGCTGTCGCGCAGGGCCCTTTGCAATCGCGACCATCCGTCGCGCGGATGCGTCCGTCGGCGTACCAAAATTGCTCTGCAAAGCAGAACAGGCATTGCAACTTGGGTCGTGGAACCTGAAGCTGTGCGGGTGATTTAGGCCACTCGCGGCGCCGCGCGGCAATGTGTCGGCACACGCCCAGGACCCGAGGAGATGTGCGCTTCGTGCTTCAATCGCTGATCACCACCGTCACCACGCAACTCAGCCTCATGCCGACCTGGATGACCGTGCTGCTGGTCGTCGCGGGCGCCCTGCTGGTGGCGCTGGTTCTGCACCGCCTCGCCTTCGCGCTGGCCGAGCGCCGGTTGCGGCGCGGCCAGAATCTCGCCGCGCTGCTGATCCTGCAGAAATCACGCGGGCCCTCGGCTCTGGCGGTCGCGCTGTTCGCCGTCGTGCAGGTGCTACGGCTGATGCCGCTGCAACAAGGCCTTGCGACCCTGCTGATCCATTTGCTGCAGATCTCCGTGATCGCGCTTTTGACCTGGATCGCCAAACTGATCACCGACATCGCCGGCGCGGTGTATCTGCGCCGCTTCGGCGCCGGCTCCGAAGACGATCTGATGGCGCGCAAGCACGTCACGCAGATCCGGATCCTCAAGCGCGCGGCCGCCACCGTGATCGTGGTGATCGGCATCGCCACCGCGCTGATGACGTTCGACTCGGTGCGGCAATACGGCGTCAGCCTGTTCGCCTCCGCCGGCGTCGCCGGCCTCGCCATCGGTCTCGCGGCACGGCCGCTGCTCGCCAGCATGATCGCCGGCATCCAGATCGCGCTGACCCAGCCGATCCGGATCGGCGATGCGGTGATCGTCGAAGGTGAGTACGGCCCCGTCGAAGAAATCAACCGCCACCTATGTGTGCTGAAGCTGTGGGACTGGGGGCGCATGGTGCTGCCGCTCAGCTATTTCATCGAGAAGCCGTTCCAGAACTGGACGCGCGAAAGCTCGTCGCTGATGGGCTCGGTGATGATCCATGTCGACTACGCGGCCGACGTCGACCGCATCCGCGCCAAGCTGTCGGAGATCGTCGCTGCCAGCAAATTGTGGGACCGCAACGTCGTCAACCTGCAGGTGATCGATGCGTCCGAGACCACCATGCAGCTTCGCGCCCTGGTCAGCGCCGGCAGCGCCGGCGCAGCGGCCGATCTGCGTAGCGAAGTGCGGGAGAAGCTGATCGCCTTCCTGCGCACCGACATGCCGGAAGCGCTGCCGCGGGTGCGCCAGCTGATGGTCGAGACGGCCGAGCCGCTGACGATCCGGCATGTCGGCGGCGGACCGTCGCCTGCACTGGCGCCGAACGGCGAGATCGCAAGCGGATCGCGCTGAGATTGCTCAGCGCGGCGGCAGGCGACGCTGCGCCATGGCGGGGCGACGGCGCGACAGCAACGCCGCCGCGAGTGCTGCGGCCCCGGCCATCGCAATCAACGCAACGCCGGCGCGAAGCATATCCGGATTGTAGGGGAAGGCCTGATCGGACGAAGTGTCGTCGAAGCGGCCGTGCGCCCCTGGATCGCCGCGGCCGGCCTCGAACAGATTGTCCGCACGCCCGGCAACGGCCGGCTGGTTGGTGGTCTCGTTGCCGACGCCGGCGCGCGCCAAGTACCAATCCGCCACTGACGGCATCAGCATCTGCGCCGCAATCGCTTTGACGGCGGGGAAGCCGAGCCAATATTCCCGCGGCCGCTCGTCGACGGCGCGCAGCACCGCGCGGGCGATTGCTTCGGGCTGATGGATCGGCGGCACCGGCCGTAGCTTGCGATCGAACTTGTTGCGCGCCCAGTCGAACTGCGGCGTATTCACCGCCGGCAATTGGATCATGCTGAGCGTGATGCCGCTGTTATCGTTCAAAAGCTCGCTGCGCAGCGAGTCGATGAAGCCGCGCGCCGCCGCTTTGGCGGCACAGTAAGGCGCCTGAAACGGAATCGATCGATAGGCCAGCGCCGAGCCGATGCTGATGATGGCGNCCGCGTTGCGCGGCCGCATGTACTTCAGCGCCCGCCACGAGCCGTGAACCTGACCGAGATAAGTCACGTTGGTGACCTGAGCGAATTCCTCGGGCGTGATATCGACGATGGCGCCGTAGACAGTCACCATGGCATTGTTGACCCAGACGTCGATCGGGCCCAGTTCGCGCTCGATCCGCGCGGCAGCCTCGAACATCGCGTCCGCATCGGCGACATCCGCAGCGATGCCCAGCGCGCGGCCACCGGCTTGTTCGATCTCGCGCTGCGCGCCCGCGAGGCCTTCGGCGCCGCGCGCGATCAGCGCGACCTGCCAGCCCGCGCGACCGAATGCGACGGCGACCGCACGGCCGACTCCCGCGCTGGCGCCGGTGACGACGACGGTTTTCATGGCTGGCTCCACTGACAGAAAGGGAATGACTCCGGGAACCGGTTGAACGTCCTACCCGAGCCAATAGTTGCGCCCTCACCTACGCTTGATCCGTCGCGGCGGCGGAACCGAGGCCTGCGTGGGCCGTTGGAACTGACAGCTTCCCGACCGCACCGGTCCGGGGATTTTCAGTCGTCCGAAGGCGAATAGACGTGGTCTTAGCTCGAGGCGGCGCGGGTCGGACGGCTCTCATGGCGGATGCATGGCGATGTTGAACAACGCGGTGGTGAGCACGGTCGACTTCAGCGTGCGCCATCGCTGGGCGGTGGTGATCGGCGGGCTGATCATCGCAGTTCTGGCAGCGGCCTATGCGATCCTCAATTTCTCGATCACCACAGATGTCGAAGCCCTGATCTCGCAAAAATTGCCGTGGCACCAACGCCAGATCGAGCTCGCGCGCGCCTTTCCCCAGCAGGGCATCACCGCGGTGATCACCGCGCCTTCACCCGAGAACGCCGACCGCGCCACCGCCCTGCTGGCCGACAAGCTGGCACAGCAGCACGAGTTGTTTCGCAGCGTCGGCCGGCCGGACAGCGGCGAGTTCTTCGATCGCAACGGATTGCTGTTTCAACCGCTGCCGGACGTGAAAAAAACAGCGGGCGAACTCAGCGTGCTGAAGCCGGTCGTGGCGCAGCTCGCCGCCGACCCGAGCCTGCGCGGCGTGATGAATACGCTCGCCGACGCGGCCAAGGCGGCGAAGGCCGGCCGCTTCAAGTTTGACGACTTGGCGTGGCCGCTGTCGCTCGCCAAGACGACGCTGACGGACGTGCTCGCTGACAAGCCCGCAACCTTCTCATGGCTGGAGTTGACGCAGGGCAAGCGCGCCGAGATCGCGCAGCGGCGTCACTTCCTCGACATCGATCCGGTGCTGGACTTCAGCGCGCTGCAGCCCGGCCGCGCTGCCACCGACGCGATTCATGCGGCCGCCAAGGAGCTCAAACTGGGCGATCTCGGCGCGACGGTGTCGCTCACCGGTCAGGTGCCGATGAACGACGACCAGTTTTCGGTGATCAGCGACAGCGCCTGGCGCGATACGTTGACCGCTGCGGTCGGCGTGCTGGTCATCCTGTGGCTGGCGCTGCGGTCGTGGCGGATCATTGCCGCCGTGTTCTTCAGCCTGATGGTCGGCCTGGCGCTGACCGCGGCGCTCGGCATGGTGATGGTCGGTTCTTTCAATCTGATCTCGGTGGCGTTCTTCGTGCTGTTCGTCGGCCTCGGTGTCGATTTCGGCATCCAGTTCAGCGTGCGCTACCGGGCCGAACGTCACGATCATAGCGGCCTCGAACAAGCGCTGCATTCCGCCGCCCGCAAGGTCGGCACGCCGCTGGCGCTCGCCGCGGCGGCGACGGCGGCGGGTTTCTTCGCCTTCATCCCGACCGACTATAGCGGCCTGTCCGAACTCGGACTGATTGCCGGGACCGGCATGGTGGTCGCTTTCCTGTGCAGCATCACGCTGGTGCCGGCGATGCTGGCGCTGCTGCAGCCGCCGGGCGAAGCCGAACCGGTCGGCTTCAAGTGGCTGGCGCCGCTCGACCACGTGCTGCAGCGGCATCGCTTCGTGGTGATCGGCGCGACCGTCGTTGCTGTGCTGGCGGCGACGCCGCTGCTGGCCCACCTCACCTTCGACTTCAATCCGATCAATCTGCAGAACCCCAACTCGCCGTCGGTGAAGACCTATCACGAGCTGCAGGCGTCGCCGCAGACCGCGGCGATCGACGCCGACGTCATTGCACCCGATGTCGAGGCCGCCGACACGCTGGCAGCGAAGCTGCGCGAGCTGCCCGAGGTGTCGCGGACGACGACGCTGAGTAATTTCATTCCGGCCGATCAGCCCGCCAAGATCGCCGCGCTCAAGGCCGCGGGGCGCAGCCTGCGGTCCGCGCTGTCGCCGTCGCGGCAAGCGCTGGCGCCGAATGATCAGGACGTCGTCGCGGCGATCCAGAACGCTTCGACCGCCCTGACCGGTGACGCCGGCAGCGCGACCGACGCGGCGGCCAACGACCCCCGCGACGTCGCCAAGCTGCTCGACCGGCTGGGGCAGGCCGATCCGGCCATGCGTCAGAAGGCGACCGACGCGATCGTGCGCCCGCTGCAGCGCGAGCTCGAACGGCTGCGCGCCAGCCTCGATCCGCAGACCATCACGGTCAAAACGTTGCCCGAGGATCTGCGGCGGTCGTGGCTGATGCCGGACGGACGAGCCCTGGTACAGACGCTGCCGAAGGGCAACACCGACGACAACACAGTGCTGCGCGGCTTCGCCCAGGCCATTCTCAAAGTGGCGCCGAACGCCAGCGGCACGGCGATCAGCTACTACGAATCCTCGCGCACCATCACCTGGGCCTTCATCGAGGCGGGCCTGCTCGCCTTCGTGGCCATCGCCGCGCTGTTGATCATCGCGCTGCGCCGGTTCAGCGACGTGGCGCTGACCTTGGTGCCGCTGCTGATCGCCGGCGCGGTGACGCTGGAGATCTGCGCCGCGAGCAGCTTCCCGCTGAACTTCGCCAATATCATCGCGCTGCCGCTCTTGCTCGGCGTCGGCGTCGCCTTCAAGGTGTACTACATCATGGCGTGGCGCGCCGGCAAAACCGGCCTGCTGCAATCGACGCTGACCCGCGCCGTGGTGTTCAGCGCCATGACCAACGCCGTCGCTTTCGGCAGCATGTGGGCCTCGAGCTATCCGGGCATGTCCAGCATGGGCCAGCTGATGTTCCTGTCGCTGGTCTGCACCATGGCGGCCGCGGTGTTCTTCCAGCCCGTGCTGATGGGCGCGCCGCGCCAGATCAAGCCGCATGAGGAACTGGACCGGCTGCCGGAGGCGGCGGAGTAGCGGATTGTTCTGCGCATCCACTCACTCGGCGTCATCCCGAGGTGCCCTCCGCGTCGCGCAATAGCGCGACGGGTAGGGCCTCTAAGGATGAGCTACGCGTACCAAGACCGCATCCCTCGATGCTCACGTCATGCCCGTGGCCCATCCTTAGAGGCTCGCTTCGCTCGCACCTCAGGATGACGGTGATTGCGTAGATAGACGTCATTGCGAGGAGCGAAGCGACGAAGCAATCCAGCTCCGTGCATGGGGCTGGATTGCTTCGCTTCGCTCGCAATGACGGAGAAATGTCGGACACAAAGCGAAAGGGGCGGCCCGGAGCCCGCCCCTGCGTCTTTGTTGTTGCTGTCGCTATTTTAACTACTTGAGCTTTCCTCACCCCTTGGCGATCGGCACCGCCACGAAGTGTGCCGCTGCGTCGGCGGTCTTCACGCGCATCAGCACGGTCTTGCGGCCGTGGTCGTTGGCGTCGGTGAGGGCCTGGCGGACGTCGTTCCGGTTCGACACTGCGCGGCCGCCGACGTCGAGGATGACGTCACCGGTGCGCAGGCCGCGATCGGCGGCGGGGCCGTTCGGGTCGATGCCGGTGACCACCACACCCTTGTCACCACGGCCATCGACTTCGCTGGCCGGCGCCAGTTGCAGGCCGAGATAAGGACGGCCGTGCTCACGGCCGGCGCTGTCGTTCTGCGCGACGCGCTGGTGATCGCCGGGCATTTCGGCCAGCTTCAGATCGATGGTTTTGGCCGAGCCGTCGTGCACGACGTCGAGCTTCACATTGCTGCCCGGCGCCATCAGGCTGATGGTGCGCGCCAGCGAACGCGAGTCCTTGACCTCATTGCCGTTGACCGCGGTGATGACGTCCCCGGCGACGATGCCGGCCTTGGCGGCCGGGCTGCCGTCCTGCGGGCTGTCGACCAGCGCGCCACGCGCCTGCTTCAGGCCCATGCTGTCGGCGATATCGGCCGTCACCGGCTGTACCTGGACGCCGAGCCAGCCGCGGGTAACCGAGCCGTTGTCCTTGAGCTGATTGATGACCAGCTTGGCGGTCGCGGCCGGGATGTCGAAGCCGATGCCGACCGAACCGCCCGACGGCGAGTAGATCGCGGTGTTGATGCCGATGACGTTACCGTTGGTGTCGAACGCCGGACCGCCCGAATTGCCCTTGTTGATCGGCGCGTCGATCTGGACGTAGTCGTCATAAGGACCGGAGCCGATGTCACGACCGCGCGCCGAGACGATGCCGGCCGTCACGGTGCCGCCGAGGCCGAACGGATTGCCGACCGCCACCACCCAATCGCCGACACGCGCCGGCTGATCGGCGAATTTGACGAACGGGAAGTCCTTCTTGCTGTCGACCTTGATCAGCGCCAGATCGGTCTTGGGATCGGTGCCGACGACCTTGGCGGTGTAGACGGTGCCGTCGTCGGTGGTGACCTGCACCGACTTGGCGTGATCGACGACGTGATTATTGGTGACCGCGTAGCCGTCCGACGAGATGAAGAAGCCGGAGCCTTCGCCGGTGATCACCTGATGGCGCTGCGGCACCTGCATCATGCCCTGGCCGTCACGGAAACCGAACTGACGCTCGAACTGCTGGAACGGCGCCATGCCGTCGTCGCTGTTGTCGTTGCGGATCAGCGGCGAATTCTGGCCGTCCTCGTCGATCTTGACCTTCACGGAGATCACCGCCGGCTTCACCTTGGCGACCAGATCGCCGAAACCGGCCGGCATGTTGTTCGGCGCAGCGACTTCAGCGGCGGACGCGGACGAGGTCAGAGCGGGAAATTCGTGGCTGAAGTAATGACCGCCCCCCATCGCCACCACCAGGCTGAGGCCGGCGGCGGAAGCGAGAAGTGCGACGCGCCGCGGCTTCAGCACCTTGCGCGGCTGCGGGGCAGGACGAGTGGTGTCTTCGTGGTTGGTCCGATCCATGACGAGTCTCCGAGGTTGTTGTCGATGCGGGAGGGCGCGAACTACTCGTCGAAATATAGAAGCCTCACCTTACGCCGAGCTTGGCGGCGGATTAATCCTTGGAAATATGAATGGATTGTAAGATTGGCCGGCAGCGTACCAAGTGTAATTAGGCTGGAGGGCCTCCTCGACTGATTGAATCTTCGCGAGGACAGAGTCGTCATCCTGAGGTGCGCGCGTAGCGCGCCTCGAAGGATGCGGCCACAGGGCTCGAGGCCCATCCTTCGAGGCCCTCCGCGCCGCGCTTAGCGCGGCCCGGCGGGCAACTCAGGATGACGGCGGAATTCGGGTTGCGATCAGATCCCAGCAAGCGCAAAACTGCGCTAACTAATCGCTGCGGATCCTAGACTGGAGCGACCGTGAGCTGGGCGCCATCTGCCGCGACGATCCGCACCCGGCTGCCGGCCGGCGTATCAGGGCCGAACACACGCCACACAGTATCGTCGATCCGCACCGTGCCGGCGCCGCCCTCGATCGGCTTCTCCAGCGTGAACTCACGGCCGACCAGTGCCTCGGTGCGGCGGTTGAGATACGGATTGGTTGTACGGGACTCGGTGTCGCCGCCGCGCGCCATCCGCCGCCACAGCGGCACCGCCGCGATCGAGAACAACGCGAAGATCAAGAGCTGCAGCTGCCACGACAGCGTCAGCACGAAGGCTGATAATCCGGTCAGCAGCGCGGCGAGGCCGAGCCAGAACAGAAACATCCCCGGCGCCAACAGCTCCAGCGCCATCAGCACGAAGCCGCCGATCAGCCAGGTCCAGGCGCCAAGGGAGACGAACAGGTCGATCATGGCTGCACCGTGTAGAACCTTACAGTCATCGCTTTACTAGCAACTGACTCGCGTAGCCGTCATCCTGAGGTGCGAGCGCAGCGAGCCTCGAAGGATGAGGGCGGCCCACAGCGTAGCACATCCTTCGAGGTCCGCCGCACCGCGCATCAGCGCGGCGCGCCGGACACCTCAGGATGACGCCATGGCTTGTGGCATCTCATCACGTCGTCTTCGCCGGCCCGGTCGTCGGCACCGAGCCGCGGCGCGCCGCCGCCTGCGCGGAGGCGGCGGATTCGCCGAAGGTGGCCTTGGCGATTTCGCCGATGCCGGCGAGCGAGCCGAGCATGCTCATCGCCTCGACCGGCAGCATGATCACCTTCTGGTTCGGCGACTCGGCGAGCTGGCCGAACGCCTTGATGTATTTGTCGGCGATGAAGTAGTTCAGCGCCGCGACGTCGCCTTTGGAGATCGCCTCGCTGACCATCTGGGTGGCGCGGGCTTCGGCCTCGGCGGAGCGCTCGCGCGCCTCGGCATCGCGGAACGCGGCTTCGCGGCGGCCTTCGGCCTGCAGGATCTGGCCCTGCTTGGCGCCTTCGGCCCGCAGGATCTCCGACTGCCGCGCGCCTTCGGCCTGCAGAATGTCGGCGCGCTTGACGCGCTCGGCCTTCATCTGCCGGCCCATCGCCTCGACCAGATCGGCCGGCGGCACGATGTCCTTGATCTCGATGCGGTTGACCTTAACGCCCCACGGCGACACCGCGGCGTCGACGACGCGCAGCAGGCGCTCGTTGATCTCGTCGCGATGCGACAGCACCTGGTCGAGATCCATCGAGCCCATCACCGAACGGATGTTGGTCATCGTCAGCACGATGATGCCCTGCTCCAGATTGGAGACCTCGTAGCTCGCCTTAGCGGCGTCGAACACCTGGAAGAACGCGACGCCGTCCGCCGTGACGCTGGCATTGTCCTTGGTGATGACTTCCTGCTGCGGAATCTCAAGCACCTGCTCCATCACGTTCATCTTGCGGCCGACGCGATCGAAATACGGGATGATCAGGTTGAGGCCCGGCGACAGCGTGCGGGTGAATTTGCCGAACCGCTCGATCGTCCAGTTGTAGCCCTGCGGCACGGTCTTGACGCCGGCGAACAACGTCAGAATCACCAGCAGCACGAGCACGATGGAGAAGATGTCGAAGCCGGACAGATTATACATGGTCGCTCCTCGCCGGGCGAAAGCCGCCTCGGCGAGGCGGCCAAAAAACGTCAAAACCGGCGCACCGTTTGGTCGCCGGTTTTTGAACTTAGGTTCGAGTCGTGACGATTTGGCGGGCGGTGACGACCACCCTTGTTACAACCAACCTTGCAGCTCGCGCAGCACCAGCTGGCGGATCACCTGGATGCCGCCATCGGAGTCGTTGAGGCACGGAATGGCGGTGAATTCCTCGCCGCCGTGCTCCATGAAGATCTCGGCGTTCTCCTGCGCGATTTCTTCCAGGGTCTCGAGACAATCGGCCGCGAAGCCCGGCATCACCACCGCGAGCTTGCGGACGCCGTCCTTGGCGAGCTTCTCGATGGTCTTGTCGGTGTAGGGCTGCAGCCAAGCGTCGAAGCCGAAGCGCGACTGGAAGGTCAGCAGCAGCTTCTTGTCGTCCATGCCCATGCGGGCGCGCAGCGCCTCGACGGTGGCGACACACTGCGCCTGATAGGGATCGCCCTTTTCGATATAGGCCTGCGGCATGCCGTGGAACGACGCCACAATCTTTTCCGGCTCGAACGGCAGCGTCGCGAGATGCGATTTGATCGACTGAGCCAGCGCGTCGATATAGGACGGGTCGCGATAATAAGGCGGCGTCACCCGCAGCGTCGGCTGGGCGCGCAGTTCACGCAGCACGCGGAAGGCCTGGTCGCAGACGGTCGCCGAGGTGGCGGCGGAGTATTGCGGATACAGCGGCACCACGAGCAGGCGGGTGCAGCCCTTGGCGAGCAACGCCTCGATACGGTCCTGCATCGACGGA
Source organism: Rhodopseudomonas sp. B29 (assembly GCF_000333455.1). Lineage (GTDB taxonomy): Bacteria > Pseudomonadota > Alphaproteobacteria > Rhizobiales > Xanthobacteraceae > Rhodopseudomonas. Next base: position 632 of record NZ_BADD01000569.1, on the reverse strand, counting down.
TTGCCGTAACGCATCGCCCAATCGACCAAGAGGTGACCGCGATCGGTCAGCGACGCCGCGAGCTTCTCGGCCTGGGCGCGGGTGATGGTCTTTAGCGGCGATTCGTTTTTGTCGTTGTTCCAGATCTTCTGGTAGTCCTTGGCCTTGCGGGCCGGGCGGGTGTTCAGAATGATGCCGTTGAGCGCCAGTTTCCAGAAGATGCCCTGGTTCTCGATCACACGCGGGTCCGACAGGAACTCGCGCAGATAGACGCGCACACCCTTAGTGTCGCACGTATCCGGCGTACCGAGATTGACCAGCAGCACGCCGACACGCTCCGGCGCTGGGGCCGGTGCAACCGCGGGACCATGGATCGGGACGATGACGCTCATGATGCTGCTGAATTCGCGCTTTGGCCAATTATTGTCAAGACGATGCGGGATTGCCGCAGGTTCCGCATAGCTGCCGATCTATGTCGTCAGATACGGACGACAAGCCGCCCGGTTTGACATGGTTTCCGTTCTCCGAAGTCGCCGCCTAGAAGCAGGTGGCGCGCTCGGCCGCCACATAGCCGAGCAGCAGCCCGCTTCCGAACAGCAGCACCAGCACAGCCGCCCCCGACTCCAGCCCGCGCATGATCAGCGCGCCGCCGC
>NZ_BADD01000570.1 GCF_000333455.1 Rhodopseudomonas sp. B29 | reverse complement strand
CGGATGCACCACGGCGGTGCGCAGCGGTGTCATCCCGCGCGTCATCTCGATCATCCGCTCGTAGCGCTGCGCGGTGCGGTGCAGGTCGATCTCAGGCATGATCACCCGCGGCCGCGAAATCTTTTCGGTCGGCGCGATGACTTCGGCGATGCCGGTGATCACTTCGTCGCCATGCTGATTGGTGGCGCGGCAGTCGAGCAGCAGGCGCTTCTTGGCGTCGTTCTTTTCGGTGACCTTGACGGTGACCGTGATGGTGTCGCCGAGCAGCACCGGCTTCTTGAAGCGCAGCGACTGGTCGAGATAGATGGTGCCCGGTCCGGGCAGCTGCGTCCCCAGCAGCGTCGAGATCAGCGCCCCGCCCCACATGCCGTGGGCGATGACCTGGTGGAACATGTCGCTCTTGGCGTACTCGGCGTCGACATGCATCGGGTTGACGTCGCCCGACATGATGGCGAAGACGGCGATGTCCTGCGCCGTCAGCGTCCGCACCAGGCTCGCAGTGTCACCGAGCGCGATCTCGTCGTAGGTGCGGTTCTGAATCTGATCCATTGCAAGTCCACAGGCTGGGCCCGACCGCTCATTTGAGCAGTTGCCGGCGCAGCCGCAGCAGTTCCTTGCGGCGTGCCGGGGTCGTCTCCGGGTAGCTCATCTTGAGCGCTTCAAGTGTCTCGACGATGACTTGGGACACGATCAGGCGGGCGTTTTCCTTGTCGTCGGCCGGCACCACGTACCACGGGGAGTCCTCGGTGGATGTTGAGCTAAGACAATGCTCGTAGGCGTCCATATAGTCGTCCCAATATTTCCGCTCCTCGATATCGGCGGTCGAGAATTTCCAGTTCTTCTCCGGCTCGTCGATCCGCGCCAGGAAGCGCTTGCGCTGCTCCTCCTTGGACAGATGCAGGAAGAATTTGACGACGCGCGTGCCGTTGAGATGCAGATGGTGCTCGAGATTGGTGATCGACCGATAGCGGTTGTGCCAGAACTTCTTGGCCTGATGCACGCCGTTCGGCACCGACTCGCTTTTCAAAATCTCCGGATGCACCCGGACGATCAGCACCTCCTCGTAATACGAGCGGTTGAAGATGCCGATGCGGCCGCGCTCCGGCAGGTCGCGGGTGGTGCGCCACAGGAAATCGTGCTGCAGCTCGGTGGCGCTCGGGTGCTTGAAGCTGAACACTTGGCAGCCCTGCGGATTGACGCCGCTCATCACGTGCTGGATCGCGCCGTCCTTGCCGGCGGCGTCCATGGCCTGGAAGATCAGCAGGATCGCGTGCTTGTTGCTGGCATAGAGCAGCTTCTGCAAGTCGGCGAGGCGGCCGACGTGACTGCGCAGCAACTCGTGGTAGTGCTCCTTGGACTCGTAGACCGGGTCGATCAGGGTCGGCCATTTCTTCAGCACGACCTTTTCGTCCTCGCCGACGCGGAAATGATCGGTCTTGATCTTCATCGGAGTCCTTTCAGGAGGCCGGCCGGCGGGCCTGCGGTGGAAGCTCGTTATCTGCTCGTCATCAGTTGCAGCAGAGCTGCGATACGCGTTGCGGCGACTATACCGTCCATCACGGAAGCCGCCAAAGCTGCCCCGTAAAACCCCCAGCAGGCCGCAAGGCTTCGTTGACCACGAATAACGACGTCGTGGTGGTGCGATGGATCAAGATACCCATTGTGACCTTACAAACCGGCCCGTTTCGGCGCTCCCAGTTGATTGGCAGGACGATTTCGCCCTAAGAAAGGCGCAAAATCGGGGTGGATCGCGCGGGCACGGCGCTGGAAACGAGGTTTTCGGCCATTCACCGGGCGTTCAGCACCGGCATGACAGATGACTAGCTTCCACCGTTCCGACCCGACCTGAGGGGGCTTCCATTCCCACCAAAGTTTTGGCCACCGCACTGGCCGCGCAAAAGCGCCGCCTGAGTTCGGCGCGGATCGCGCTGATCGTGCTGCCGCTGCTGATGCTGGCGCCGGCGATCTGGAACGGCTACCCGCTGCTTCAATACGACACCGGCGGCTATCTGGCGCGCTGGTACGAAGGCTATCTGGTCATCAACCGATCGACCGCCTACGGCATCTACCTGCATTTCGGCGAGCACTCGCACTTCTGGCTCAATCTCGCCGTCCAGGCGATCGCAACACTGTGGATCCTGCAGCTGACGCTGCGGATGTTCGGTACGACGCGGCCGTTCCGCGTCGCGGCGATCGGCGTGGCGCTGATCGCCACCACGGCGCTGCCGTGGATCGCCAGCATGCTGCTGACCGACATTTTTGCCGGCCTGTCGGTGCTGACGCTGTTCCTGCTGGTCGCTTATCGCAACGGCACCTCGATCCTCGAAAAGTGGCTGCTGTTCGCCTTCACCTGTTTCTCCGCAGCAACCCACAGCGCCACGGTGGCGGTGCTGGCCGGGCTGTGCTGCGTCGGCTGGGTGCTGTTGCCGTGGCTGCGCGGCCGCATCTCGGCGCTCGGCCTGGCGCAGGGCAGCGCCGCCATCGTCGCCGGCTCGCTGCTGGTGCTGGTCTGCAATCACGCCCTCTCTGGCACCTGGGGCTGGACGCCGGGCGGCAGCGCGGTGATGTTCGGCCGCATGCTGCAGGACGGCATCGTCAAGCGATACCTCGACGACCACTGCGCGACCGTGAAGCTGAAGCTCTGCCCCTATAAGGACGAACTGCCGCCGACCGGCGACGACTTCCTTTGGGGTGGCAACAACAACGTGTTCGACCGACTCGGCCGCTTCGACGGCATGAGCAACGAAATGGACTTCATCGCCCACGAGGCGCTGATCGCCTATCCGATGATGCAGATCACCACCGCCGCCAAGGCGACCTGGGATCAGCTCGTGCACGTCGCGACCGGCGAAGGCACCACCGGGTGGATTCCCCACACCTACGGCATCATCGAACGCTACATGCCCGATCAGGTGAAGGCGATGCACGCCGCGCGGCAGCAGCATTGGGACATCAATTTCGACGCGGTGAACTGGGTGCATGTCCCGGTGGCACTGGGCTCGATGGCGCTGCTCGTGGTAATCCTTGGCGTCGGCGCGTATCGGCGCGAGCTCGATGACGTGACGCTGCTCGCCGGCACGGTGGCGACGGCGCTGTTCGGCAACGCGCTGGTGTGCGGCGTCATCTGCGGCCCGCACGATCGCTACGGCGCCCGCCTGGTTTGGATCGCCACCTTCACGGTGCTGATCGCGGCTGCGCGATTCTTCAAGGAAGACGAAGCCACGGCTGACGAAGCGGCGGACTGATCAGCTCCCTACGGCCGGCTCCAGCCGGTCGGGGCGCCCTCGCGGCCGCATGAAGACAGCGACGACCTCCGGGCATTGCCGCTTGATATCAGTCTCTAACCGCTCGACGCTGCGCTCGACGTCCGCGGCCCGGGCATCTTCCGGAAAGCTCAGCGCCAACGCCACCACGATCTGACGTGGCGCGAGATGCACGGTGAACAGGTTTTCGGCCTTAAGCGCAGGGCTGGCATTGGCGATGCGCAGGATCGCCGCCCGGGTCGCCGCGCCGGCCGGCTCGCCCATCAACAGCCCCTTGCTCTCGCGCGCCAGGAACGCGCCGGTGGCGCCGAGTAGCAGCGCGATGGCGATCGACGCGACGCCGTCGAGAACCGGCATCTGCAACTGTTCGGCCGCGAAGGTGCCGGCGGCTGCGAACAGGATGCCGATCAGCGCCGCAGTATCCTCGAACAGCACCATGAAGCTGGTCGGATCCTTGCTGCGCTCGGCGGCCTCGATGTAGTCGGCATCAGGCAACACGCCGAGGCTTGGCGCCACGGCGCGGAAACCCCGCCACGCGACAAACCACGAGCCGCCTTCGAAGACGAAAGCGATCGCCAGCACGATGTAGTTCAGGCTCGGATCCTCGATCGGGGTCGGCTGCAGGATGTGCAGCACGCCCTCGTAGAACGACACGCCGGCTCCGATCGCGAACAGCAGCAGCGCGACGATGAAGCTCCAAAAGTACAGCTCGCGGCCGTGGCCGAGCGGATGCGCCTCATCGGCAGGCTTTGCGGCGCGATGCAATCCGTACAACAGCAACACTTCGTTGCCGGTGTCGACCATCGAGTGCACGCTCTCGCTCAGCATCGCCGAACTGCCGCTCAGCAGCGCCGCCACCAGCTTGGTCGCGGCAATCGCCAGATTGCCGGCCAATGCCGCGTAGATCACGGTCTTCGATGAATGCTGCGTCGACGACGCCTGTGCGGCCAAGTTGGGCTCCTGTGAGAATTCACACCAGCATCAAAGACGCGGCGGCCGCCGCTTGTTCCGCAATTGGCCTGATTCAGGAACAATGCCACTGCGCTGCGATTTGTGGATGAACTCAGCCGTAAGCCCGGACGCACGCATGATCCCCTCGTGGCTCCATATTCTCTCGATCGTCTCGCTGGCACTCGCCGTGCTCTGCGCGGCCATCATCGCGATCGACGAGGCACGGCATCCGCAGCGAATGTGGATCATGAACGCGGTGTGGCCGCTGACCGCTTTGTTCGGCAGCGTGCTGTGGACGTGGGGTTACTTCCGCTACGGCCGGCTCTCGGCGGCCGACGCGGAGGGGCGAGCCGGCGACAAACCTTTCGCCATCATGGTGGCCGAGGGCGCCTCGCATTGCGGCAGTGGCTGTACGCTGGGTGACATCTGTGCCGAATGGCTGGCGTTTGCGGCGCCGGCCGTGCTGGTCTGGCTCGGCTGGAAGACGCTGTTCGCGAACAAGATCTTTTCGGCGTGGATCCTGGACTACGTCTTCGCTTATGGGTTCGGCATCGTCTTCCAGTATTACACGATCGCGCCGATGCGGAAGCTCGGTGTCGCGGCCGGCATCTGGGCGGCGATCAAGGCCGATACGTTGTCGCTGACGGCCTGGCAGATCGGCATGTACGGCTGCATGGCCTTGACGCACTTCTGGCTGTTCCGCCGCGTGCTCGGCCACGAACTCGAAGTCGCGAGCCCGGAATTCTGGTTCGTAATGCAGATCGCGATGATCTGCGGCTTCATCACCAGCTATCCGGTCAATTGGTGGCTGTTGCGCATCGGCCTCAAAGAGAAGATGTAGCCCGACGGTCTGGCGATGTGCCCGACGCCCCGGCCCGGGAAGGATGATCCATGCTGTCGCTGTTCGACGTCCTTGCGGTGTTGCTGGTGGTCACAGCGGCGCTGGCCTGGATCAATCACGTCCTGATCGGTCTGCCCAACGAGATCGGCCTCTTGGTCATGGGGCTGGCCGCTTCGGTACTGCTGATCGGCCTCGAAATTGGCGTTTCCGGATCTGCCGATTTCCACGAAAATCGCGGGCTGGCTGCAGCGTATCGACTTTTCGGCGACGCTGCTCAACGGCATGCTCGGTTATCTGCTGTTCGCAGGCGCGCTGCAGATCAACCTGTCGCGGCTGCGCGACCGACAATGGATCGTCGCCACGATGGCGACGGTCGGCGTCTTCCTGTCCACGGCCCTGGTCGGGATCGGCCTTTGGGGCGCCGCGCAGGCGTTGGGGATCGCCCTGCCGCTGATCTGGGCGCTGGTTTTCGGAGCGCTGATCAGTCCGACCGATCCGATCGCGGTGCTGTCCACGCTGAAGGCGGTCCAGATTCCCCGGACTCTCGAAATGGACATCTCGGGCGAGGCGCTGTTCAACGACGGCGTCGGCGTCGTGCTGTTCACGCTGCTGCTGAGCGCTGCGGTGACCAGCGGCAACGAGATCGAGTGGCTGGAATTCGGCAAGGTGTTTTTGATCGAAGCCGGCGGCGGCGCGCTGCTCGGCATCGTGACCGGCTATATCGCTTACCGGGCGATGCACGCGCTCGACGAATATCCGATCGAGGTGCTGATATCGATCGCGCTGGTCACTGGCACTTACGCGGTGGCCCTGAAGCTCGGGGTCAGCGGGCCGATCGCCGTGGTGACGGCCGGGGTGCTGATAGGCAATCGCGGCGCCGAACGCGCGATGAGCGATCAGACGCGCCGCTATCTGTTCGGCTTCTGGACGCTGATCGACCAGATCATGAATTCCGTGTTGTTCCTGCTGATCGGATTCGAGGTTCTGGTGTTGGGCGCCAAGCTCACGCTGGCCCCGCTGGCTCTGGCCGCGGTGCCAAACGTGCTGATTGCACGGTTCGTGTCGGTCGCGGTCCCCGTCTTGCTGTTCAGCATCACATCCCGCTTCGAACGGGGCACGATCGCGATTCTGACCTGGGGCGGCGTGCGGGGCGGGATCTCGGTCGCGCTGGCGCTGACGATCCCACCCGGCGATTTCAAGCCCGCCTTGACGGCAGCGACCTACACGGTCGCCGTGTTCAGCATGGTGGTGCAAGGCTTGACGCTCGGACGCCTCGCCCGCCGCCTCGGCGTCGGGACCCCTGTGGGCAACGACGCGGCCGAATGAGAAAAGGCCGCCCGGGATTCGGGGCGGCCTTTCGTTGCTAACGATAATGACGGACTACAGATCACGGACAGGAGTGACGACGACCGTCGTAGCCCATGTAGGTGCCCGACGACGGGTCATAGCTCCGGAAGCGCTGAGAGCAATACGCGTCCGCATCGGCCCCAGAGGCGGCCGCCTGGGCCTGACTGTTGGCGATCGCGCCGCCGATGATGGCGCCGGCCGCCAGGCCGCCGATCGCAGCGCCCGGACCCCAGCCGTAGCCGCGGTGGCGGTTACCATAGCCGCGGTGATAGCCGTAGCCGCCGTGCCAGCCGTGATGGCGCCACTGCACCTGCTGAACCTGCGG
>NZ_BADD01000571.1 GCF_000333455.1 Rhodopseudomonas sp. B29 | reverse complement strand
GCGCAGCCCCACCGATCGCGCATGGGCATCCAGCCCCTCGGCCTTGCCCAGCGTCATCGCCGCCGGCCCGAGTGCCGCGAGCTGCTCCGGCCCGCATTTGAGGATCGAGGTGCGCTTCATGAAATCGAGCACGCCGAGGCCCGACGAGAACCGCGCCGAGCGCGCAGTCGGCAGCACGTGGTTGGAGCCACCGACATAGTCCCCGATCGCCTCCGGCGTGTGGCCGCCGAGGAAGATGGCGCCGGCGTTACGGATCTTGGCCGCGAAGGCTTCGGGATCGGCGGTGATGATTTCGAGATGCTCGGCCGCAATCGCGTCGGCGAGCGGCACGGCATCGTCGAGCTTCGCCACCTTGATGATGGCGCCGAACTCGTCCCACGAGGCGCGCGCGATTTTTTCGCGCGACAGCGTGGTGAGCTGAGCCTGGACGGCGCGCTCGACCTGCGCGGCAAGCTCGGCATCGTCGGTGATCAGGATCGACTGCGCGTTGGCGTCGTGCTCGGCCTGCGCCAACAGATCGGCGGCGATCCAGTCCGGATTGCCGGTGCTGTCGGCCACCACCACGACCTCGGACGGGCCGGCGATCATGTCGATCCCGACGCGGCCAAACACCAGCCGCTTGGCGGCCGCCACATAGGCGTTGCCGGGGCCGACGATCTTGGACACCGGCGCGATCGTCGCAGTGCCATAGGCCAGCGCCGCCACGGCCTGGGCGCCGCCGACGCGGTAGATCTCGGTGACACCGCCGAGCGACGCCGCCGCCAGCACCAGCGGATTGAGCTTGCCGTCGGGCGACGGCACCACCATCACCACGCGCTCGACACCCGCGACCTTGGCGGGGATGGCATTCATCAGCACCGACGACGGATAGGCCGCGGTGCCGCCGGGCACATACAGACCAACGGCTTCGATGGCGCTCCAGCGCCAGCCGAGCTCGACGCCGAGCGGATCGGTGAAGCGGTCGTCCTTGGGCAATTGGCGGCGGTGGAAGAATTCGATGCGGTCGCGCGCCAGCTTCAGTGCATCGACGGTCGCGGGATCGCAGGCCTGCACTGCGGCTTCGATCTCGGCGGCGGTGACACGCAGGCCGGCGGCGTCCAGCGTCAGCCGGTCGAACTTGGCGGTGGCTTCGAGCAGCGCCGCGTCGCCGCGCTTGGCGACGTCGTCGACGATGGCTCGCGTGGCTGCCTCGATATCGGCCGCGACCTCGCGTTTCATCGCGAGGAAGGCTTTGAATTGCGAGGCGAAATCGGAGCTGGCGCTGTCGAGACGGATGGGCATTGGATGATTCCGGCGGGGCGACGGCAAAAGGCGCCCAAGCCTCAATGGCGCGGCGCCTTACCGCCGTCAACCCTCATAACAGACCGGATTCCTTGGGGCTGCGGCGCCGCCGATGATTGACCGTTCAGGCGAGCCCGCCGAGGTCGCCGTCACGATCCGCCGCATCTGCATCGCTGACACCGAGATCGTCCGGGCCGAGATCGGTCAGCGCGCATTCGATGCACTCGACGTCGAGCCGCAGCATGCCGCCCTTGGAAAACATCAGCACCGCGCTACCGCCGGGCGGCTCGTCCGACGGGTGGAATTCGATGCCGATCAGTTCAAGCGCGGTATCAGGTACCGCGGTATCGATATTGCGCGACTTGCAGGCGAGCACGCGGTCGAACCGCAGCGCTGCGACCAGCCGGCCCGCCACCGGCTCGCCCGACAGCGTCTGCTCCCAATCCTGGCGATACAGGCCGATCACCAGCCGCTTCTCCGACTGGCGCCAGACGATGTCGCCGGTCTCGACGCGCGCGTCCTGGACGTGCGCGGAGATCACCGCGAGATCGTCGGCATCGAAGGCGAGCAGTTTGAGCAGACCCAATGCGTCACCCTGGGCGGTTGTCACCCGCTGATACGCTCGATCTGGGCGCCGCAGGCGGAGAGCTTTTCCTCGAGCCGCTCGAAGCCGCGGTCGAGATGATAGATGCGGTTGACCATGGTCTCGCCTTCGGCGGCGAGCGCCGCGATCACCAGCGACACCGAGGCGCGCAGATCGGTCGCCATCACCGGCGCGCCGCGCAGCTTGGCAACGCCGTCGATCGTCGCGGTCTCGCCGTCGAGCTGAATCCGCGAGCCGAAGCGGGCGAGTTCCTGCACGTGCATGAAGCGGTTTTCGAAGATCGTCTCGGTGATGTGCGAGGTGCCCTTGGCGCGGGTCATCAGCGCCATCAGCTGGGCCTGCAGATCGGTCGGGAAGCCGGGGAACGGCGCCGTCGTCACCGTCACCGGGCTGATGCCGGCGCCGTTGCGGGCGACGCGGATGCCGTCGTTGTTGACCGTGATGGTGGCGCCGGCCTGGGCCAGCACGTCGAGCGCCGACTGCAGCAGTTCGGGCCGCGCACCGGAGAGCTGGACGTCACCGCCGGTCATCGCCACCGCCATCGCGTAGGTGCCGGTCTCGATGCGATCCGGCAGCACGGTGTGACGGGCGCCGTGCAGCTTGGCGACGCCCTCGACGGTGATGCGCGGCGTGCCGGCGCCGCTGATCTTGGCGCCCATCTTGATCAGGCAGTCGGCGACGTCGACGATCTCGGGCTCACAGGCGGCGTTGTCGATGATGGTGGTGCCGCTGGCCAGCGTCGCCGCCATCAAGGCGACGTGCGTGCCGCTGACGGTGACCTTGGGGAAGTCGATGGTCGCGCCCTTGAGGCCGCCGGGCGCTCTGGCGATGACGTAACCACCGTCGATGGTCAGCTCGGCGCCGAGCTTCTCCAGCGCCATGATCAACAGATCGACCGGGCGTGTGCCGATGGCGCAGCCGCCGGGCAGCGATACTTTGGCCTCGTGCATGCGGGCGATCAGCGGCGCGATCACCCAGAAGCTGGCGCGCATCTTCGACACGAGTTCGTAGGGCGCGGTGGTGTCGATGATGGTCTTGGCGGAGATGTGGAGGGTCTGGCCCTGATACTCGGTGTCGCCGGGGCGCTTGCCGGCCGACATGATGTCGACGCCGTGATTGCCGAGGATGCGCTGCAGCAGCGCGACGTCGGCGAGGCGCGGCACATTGTCCAGGATCAGCGTGTCTTCGGTGAGCAGCGCGGCGATCATCAGGGGCAAAGCCGCGTTCTTGGCACCCGAGATCGGAATGGTGCCTTCGAGCTTATTGCCGCCGATGATGCGAATGCGATCCATGCCGGTTCCCGCCTGTGCCTGTCCTGAATATACGGCAGGAGCGCCGCCGGTGGCAAAAGCGTGAAACTTTACGGCGATTTGATGGGCGTTTTTGCTGGGTTTGGCGGGAGTCCGGAACGAAGCAAACCGGCGGGCAGCAAAGCCCACCGGTCAGGTGATTCGAGCCTACCAGCGGTCGCCGCCTCGCGGACCCCAGCCGCCACCCTGCGGACCCCAGTCGCCGCCACGATCATAGGTCCGGTAATCCCGGTGACGGGGTTCGCGGAACGCGACGCGCGGATTGACGACGCAGTCGGCCAGACGCCCCGAGGTGGCGGCACGGCACTGCCCGTAGTTGGCATAGCTGCAATCGCCCGGATAGCCGTAGCCCGGCGAGGTGAGGCAATACGCATAGTCACGCGCCTGCGCCGGGGCAGCTGCGAACAGCGCGGTGGTGCCGACGATCGCGGCGCCAGCCAGCATGGCGGCGCGCGGCGCGATCTTCGACAGTCGCTTCAAAACGTCGTTCATCTGTAGACCTCCATGTGCGGCGACAACGGTGATTGTACGCCGTCGTTCCTGCACGTTGCGGATTCCGGGCGATGCCATCGCTGCCGATATATGCCGCACTGCAATTAGCAAAACCCCTCGACGAACGGAGAGTTTTTACGGAACGACGCGTCGAACCGCCTGTTGATTCCCCGCGATACGACCAGACTAGCAAAAAACACGATGGAGGCTTCATGAAGTTTCGTATGATCGGGATGGCGGGAATCGCCGCTGCTGCGCTGATCGCCACCACTTTCGGTGCCGCCGCGCAGGCTCAGACCGATCGCAACGGCAACGCCATGGGTTCGCAGCATGTCGGCAACGGCGCTCCGAGCACCATGTCGCCGGGCAAGAGCGGCGCCACCGGCATGAACCGCGGCAGCGGTGTCACGACGGGCATGAACGGCGCCAATCACCCGACGCCGAGTTCGACTCAGGGCGACACCGGCCCGGGCGGCAACAACAACGGCACGCTCAGCGGCACCGGCGCCACCCGGCGCTGATCGCAGCCAACTAAGCGACACGAGGCCCCGGGTTTCCCGGGGCCTTTTGTTTGGCGCAGGGACTCAGGCGAAGCGCGGCAGCGGATGATAGCGGCGCAGCGCCACGATGGTGATCAGGGCGAACAGCAGCAGCGTGCCGCCTTGGGCGGCGAGGAACGGCGGCTCGTTCTGGTTCGGCGCCAGCGCGTGCAGCAGCGCCACCTTCTGGAACGCCTGGACGATCAGCACGAACACGTTGAGCCACAACGACGCCATGGCGGTGACGATGTAGACCGGCCGCCAGATGCCGGCGAGCCCCCGGCCGTACAGCGCAACCAGCGCCACTGCGAGCAGGATCAGCGACAGGATGCCGACCATGTGGGACGGCAGCAGCTTGACGAACGGAAAGAAGAACCCGGTCACGCTGGTGAGAATGGTGGTGAGCAGAAACAGCGCGGTCCAACCGCGCAGCGGATTGGACGTGAGTAGTCCCACCATCGCGACCAGGCCGGCGCCGATTCCAATCAGGCTGATCACCACATGAACGAGGGTGAAGGTCGCCAAACTCATGCCGAGTACCATGCCCGCCTCCTGCTTTTGCCTCGCAAGAGCGTAACATGACTATCAACACGCCACCATACATTGTTACCGGCAGCAACTGCCCGAACAACGTGCAGCGACGCTCGCGCTGGAGCTGACAGCTCAACTACTTCACGGGCTTCAATTCGTCGGCGAGATACGCGTGCAGTGCCGCCACGACCTGGGCGCCCTCGCCGATCGCGCCGCCGACCCGCTTGACCGAGCCGGAGCGGACGTCACCGACGGCGAACACGCCCGGCACCGTGGTTTCGAGCGGCTGGATCGCCCTGGCTCGATCGGCCGCCGCAGCGGTGACAACGAAGCCGTCGCGGTCGCGATTGACGCCACAGCCGTCGAGCCAGCCGGTGGCCGGATCGGCGCCGACGAACAGAAACAGATTGCGCACCGCCATCGGCGTGTCTTCACCGGAGAGTCGGCTGCGAAGCGTGATGGTGTCGAGCCCGCCGTCTTCGGTGCCGCCCAGCGCGACGATCTCGGTGTTGAACACCAGCTCGATATTCGGCGTCGATTCGATGCGCTCGATCAGATAGCGCGACATGCTGGCGGCGAGGCCGCCGCCGCGGATCACCATGTGGACGCGGCGCGCATGCGTGGACAAAAACACCGCGGCCTGGCCGGCCGAATTGCCGCCGCCGACCAGCACGACGTCCTGGTCCTTGCACAGCCGCGCCTCGATCGGCGACGCCCAATAGTAAACACCGCGGCCTTCGAAGGCCGCGAGGTTCTGGATGCCGGGCCGGCGATAGCGCGCACCGCTGGCAATCACGACGGCGCGCGAGCGCAGCGCCGCGCCGTCGTCGAGCGTGAGTTCGAAGGTGCCGTCATTGCGGCCGCATTCCAGCGCCTTGACCTCGACCGGGATCAGCATATCGGCGCCGAATTTCTGCGCCTGATTGAAGGCGCGCGCGGTCAGCGCGTGGCCGGTGATGCCGGTCGGAAATCCCAGATAGTTTTCGATCCGCGCGCTGGCACCGGCCTGGCCGCCGAAGGCGCGCTGATCGCAGACGGCGACGCTGAGCCCCTCCGACGCTGCGTAAACCGCGGTCGACAACCCGGCCGGACCACAGCCGACGATCACCACGTCATAAATCTTGTCAGCCGACAGACGGCCGTTCATGCCGAGCGCGCGGGCGAGGTCGCCCTCGAGCGGATTGCGCAGCACGGTGCCGTCGGGCGCCACCACCAGCGGCAATTCGTGCGGCGACGGCGAATAGCGCGCCACGATGTCGGCGGCGTCGTGATCGGACCGCGGATCGAGCCGATGATGCGGCCAGCCGTTGCGGGTGAGGAAGCCCATGATCCGGACCATGTCGGGCGACTGTTCGGCGCCGATCAGCACCGGGCCGCCGACGCCGCCCTGGATCAGATTGACGCGGCGCAGGATCAGCGCCCGCATGATGCGCTCGCCGAGATCGGCCTCGGCGACCAGCAGCGCGCGCAGCCGGTCCGGCGCAATCAGCAGAGCCTCGACCTCGCCCTCGGCGGTGCCGTCGACCAGCGCGACGCGACCGGACAATTGCGCGATTTCGGCGGAGAACTCGCCGGGGCCGTGATCGGCCACCGGCGACACGTGGCCGAGCCCGTCGCGCTGGGTGACGCAGACGTGGCCCGACAGGATCACGAACATGCCGGGCCCGATCTTGCCGGTCTCGAACAGCCGTTCACCGTCGGCATAGTGCTTGACCTCGCCGAAGCGGCGGATGCGGTCGATTTCGGCGGCCGTGAGCACCGGGAAGGTCTGATCATGGCGCGGATAGACCCGCGTGCCCGGCTTGGCGTCGAGCACCTCGGACATGTCGTCGCTCTCCCCCGTCATCAGCGCTGGTCTCCCTTCGTCATTACGTTTGCATCGACCGCTGCTGGCGTCTCGGAGCCCTGCTCGTCGCCTTCGCTTTCCGATGCGGCGCGGCCGCGGATCTGCGCCCGCCGCTTCTTAAGATTGGCCCGCAAGGCATCGCGAAGCCGCGCCTGTCGGGCCAGCGCCTGTCCATTCGGGGGGGTCGACGTATCGTTCATGGCCTCGATTGTGCCGGATTGAAATGCATGCTCTGGTTGTAGATCGCTATTGTGACGCGCGGAGGCACAATTGGCCAATGACACTTATGCGCTGCCGGCGCCGCTGCAACGCACCGTGGCATCCTGGCATGCGGCTTTCATGAGTGGCGACGCGGGAGCGCTGCGACCGCTGCTGGCCGAAGGCGCAGTGTATTATTCACCGGGCGTGTTTTCGCCGGTGATCGGGCGTGACGCCGCTCTCACCGTGCTCGGGGCGGTCTGGAACCAGTTGGGCAATTTCACCGCCGGGCGCACCTTTGTGGCCGGGCCCTCCGACGTCTGCCTGGAATTCGGCGCCGCGTTCCGCAAGTCGCCACTCAAAGGCGTCAGCCTGCTGCGGATGGCCGAGGACGGCCTCATCACCGAGATGGAGGTGATGCTGCGGCCGGTCCCGACCTTGATGCGGCTGGCCGAAGTCGTCGGCAGCGCGATCGGCCCGACCTTGCTCGACCTCAAGCTGAAGCCGTAGCGACACGACGGTCGAATCGTTCCGTCCTCAGACCGAATCTCCCCCTCGCCCCCGCCTTTCGCCCAATCAGGGCACGATTTCCCCGCCCCGCGGCCCACCGCGCTTGCGCCGGCGGATATGCTGTGGCAAGGATCGCCCCGCCCGCGGACGGCCCCGCCGATTCCCGCCAGCGCTTAATGCTGCCGTAGCTCAGTGGTAGAGCACTCCCTTGGTAAGGGAGAGGTCGTGAGTTCGATCCTCCCCGGCAGCACCAGCCTACGACCGTGGCTGGCGCGAGCGCGCAACATCCTCTCTCCATGTCGTGACCCGCATTGGCCAGATGGCAGTGTGTGGAGTCGCGCCACAAAAACACGGCACCTTTTCGAGATCGTAGCAGCTCAGTCCGCAGCGCCGCGACGCGCGCTTCGTCGCCCGCCGGCTCTGCCCGCAGGCAGCGCGCCTTCAGGTTATGCCGCGTCGCTCGCTGCGAGCGACGGCTTCCTGCAAGAATGGAGAACCGCTGATCGCAGCCGGCTTGCGGTCGTAGCCGAACCACCAGAGCACCCGAAACACGGTGAGCACTAAACCAGCATCGCCGTCGGCAGATGCAGCTGCAGCAAGGCCAGCTTCAAGGCGACATCGTGAAACCGGGCGGCTGCGAAGCCGGGCACCAGCGCCACGATGATCACGATGGCCGAGAGCCAGTGGATCGAGACGGCGACGGCGCCGTACTGACGGATGCAATTGTCAGGGTCATGGCGACAATCCCGGAAGGCGCGTGATCAGCGGGCCGAGGTCGCCAGGCCGAAGCGCCGCGTCAGCCTGAAGCCGTCCCTGATGCTGCGGCCGATGAGCGCGAGGTTGATGGCGCCGGCGATCAGTTCGATCGCCTGAACCACCGAGAAGGTCTGGTCGAACACGCCGGCGCCGGCGCGCTGCTGCAGGAAGATCGCGCAGGGGACCAGCACCACGATTCCGTTGATGGCGATGAAGCGCATCCGCAGGCGCTTCGCGACCAAGATCGGATGCGGCGACTTGCCACCGATCCTGAATCCGCTGGCGCCGGCAAACGCGATCGACGGAACCAGCAGCGCGAGGCCCCAGAGGATCGCAAGCTTCACGGCCGCGATGGATGCGGGGTCGCCGCCGAGTTCGACGATCACCGTCGAGATCCAGAACGAGAGGATGGTGAGAAACGCAACGATCCCTGCGACGGGATGCAAGGCCCTGATCATTCCGAACTCCTGTTACTCGAGCGGCTCTCAAGCCGGATGCGAATGGCGGCCAGCGCTTCGGCCGTGTTGCTGAGTCGACGCGGATCGGCGTCCCACGCCATCGCGTCGGCGACCGGCCGCCACAGCTCGGTGGCCTGCCGGAAAACGCGCTCGCCCTGCGGCGTCATCACCACAAGCTTGGCGCGTTTGTGAGTCGGGTTGGGTGCGAAGCTGACGAGCCCGGAGGCAGCGAGGTCGTCGACGATCCGCTGCACTGACTGCCGGGCGAGACCCATGTTGTCCGCCAGCCGCGCCACCGGAAACGTGCCGCGGCCATGCGCAATCGAGCCCAGAACCTGCCAGCGGGCACTGGTCAGGCCGAGCGACTTCACCAGTTCATCGCCGAACCTGATCAGCGATCCGTTCAGCCGGAAGACCTCCAGCACGAGGGCGTTGGCGGGATGGTCGAAGGGGGAATCTGCTTCGTCACTCATGACAGCATACTGTCCATTTGACAGTTTACTGTCAATGTTTTTCCGCGGGCTGGTCCGCTCCCCTCGCTTTCGATGCGCCTGCGGTCGATAACGTCGGGGCATGGGGACGAGTGGGCACGCGGCGGATACCGGCATAGGGCCCGCCGTTGCAAATCTCTGAGGCGATGTTCGATGACTTGCGGATCACCGCGACGCGCGGTGGAGCGGTCGCAGCGGCGGACACAGAGCGACCGGGGCTTCGGTCAGCGCGGCCCGCTCACCCGACAATTGAACGCCTTGCGAAACCCGGCGGCGCGGGCGTCGTCTTCGGAGCAGAACCAGCGGTTCGGCTTGGTCAGGCTGGCGTAGCTCGGGCAGCCGCGGAGCTGGTAGACGCCGACATTGCCGGTGAGGCGGGCGCGCTTGGCGATCTTGGCTTTGACGCTGCAGCCGTCGGGCGCCGGCGGCTCGGGCGGAAACAGCAGCGCGGTGGTCTCGGCGCGCTTGTCGTCGCGGCAGGCGGCGCCGAGCAGCGGCGCGGTCGTCGTCCAGTTGCGGAAGTCCTTGGGGGCGACGAAGCAGCCCTTCCACAGCCCCTTGCGCTGCGCCTTGGCGTCGGCCTGCTGGGCGGCGAAGTCCTGCGCGGTGGAGAGCGCGTAGCCGTCCGCCACCATCGCCTCGGCCAGCGAGGCGGCGTCGCCGCCGGCCACGCAGGCGCCGATGCGGCGCCCCTTGAAGGCGGTGTCCGGCCCGAGATCGCGGCAGCTCACACCGCGGCCGCCGATACGCTTGACCAGCGCGTCGCGCGCCTCGACGCCGCAGGCGACGGGATCGGCGAAGGAATTGACGCAGCGCTGATCGAGCTCCGGCGCGTCGATGCCGGCGAGCCGGTAGGTGGTGTCACCGAGCCGGATCGTCGCGGCGTCCTTGACGACGGTTTCGATCGCGAAGGCCGGCGTGACCAGCAGCGAAAACAGCACGACGAGAAGGCGCATGAACGGCGATCCGAATGGGCGGAGCGACGCGCGACCAGCCGCGTGCCGCGATCCCGCAGGGGAAGCGCGCCGCTTATATCATGATCGAAGGTGGCGTCTCGCCTGCGGCGGCTCAGTAGCCGTAGTCGCGATAGATCGAGGACCACCACGGCGGCGGCAGCGTCCGGCGCCATTCGCCGACGGCGACATAGCGTGGCGACGAGCAATAGCCGCAGCCGGCCGGCTCCAGATGTTGGATGTATTGCGGCGGAGCTTCGACCCAGATCACCGGCGGCGCCTGCGGAATGCCGAGCGGACGCGGCGGCGGCACATAAGCGGCGCGGGGCGCGCGGTAGGCCGGGCGATAGGCCGGAGGATACGCGACCGGATAATCCGCCGCCAGCGCCGAGCTTAAGGTCGCGGCGCTCGCCGCCACCACGATCATCGACATCCACGCTTGACGCACCACGCAACCCTCCACGCACTCGATGCGGAAGAATCGCACGATGTCGTAAACAAAGGACTGACGGCGACGCCGGGTGAGCGCCGCCGCGCCCGCGGAACAATGGAACTACACGCTCACCAGTAACAGCAGCCGGAGGTATAAATATAGGCGGGCGCGACCGGAACCGAATAGACCCGGTAGTGGCGGTGATGGACCCGGCGCGGATAATAATAGCGCGGATAACCGTAGGCCGGTGCGTAGTAGCTGGGCGCGTAGTAACTCGGGCCGTAATAGCCGTAACCCGGACCGTAAACGCCGGCGCTCGCCGCCACGCCGCCGAGGATCGCGCCGGCCGCCAGACCGCCGAAGAACGCGCCCGCATCGTGCGCCTGGGCCGAGGTCGAAACCGCAGAGGTCGCCATCACGAGTGCGGCACCGCTGCAAACAGCCAAACCCGAGTTTATTCATGTCGAGCTTCNTTTGATGACGAGTCAGTTGGTGGAGCGATCCAGCGCGGTGAACGACAGCCGCGCATGGGGAGAACGAGTCGTGTAGTCGGCGATATCGCAGCCTCGCCCGCTGCGATGCGGCGCGGCGCCGGTCAGCCTAATGCCGTCGCGGCTCATCGTGCCGGTGACGCCGTAGGCAGCGTCGCCGCAATTCGAGCTGAAAGTGTATGCGGTGCCGGCGAGCCAGCCAGCGTGGTCGCGGCTGCCGCGGAACAGCACCCGGCCAGCATTGACCGGAAGGCCAGGACGTGGATCGAGGTAGCGGATCTCCACTCCCGAGTCAGAGAACGCCCAGGCTTCAACGATCGAGCCGTTGTGCCACAGGCGCGACTTGGTCACGCCCGGCACGTCGCCGGTCTGCGGATCGGCGGCAAAGATCGGCAGGTGTTCGTCGCAGAGCACGAGCACGTTGCCATCGTCGGTGATGCGGTGCCGCGCGACATCGTCGCAGCCGAGCACTTCGGCCAACACCTCTCCGGTCGAAGTCGTGACGCGGGTCGGGCAGCCGTGACTGCCGCAGTGATAGGCCGAGATCATCATCGTGACGACGAGGTCGTGCCCCGATGCGGCGCGTATCCGGCTGAGGTAGAGATGCGGCTTGGCGAGGCTGCCGAACATGATCTCGCTGCCGTCGGACGACCAGAACCGCTGCAGATCGGGATCGGCTGCGGATGCCACATCGCGCTCGGTGTAGGCGACCGGGTAGCCGCCGCGCGGCTGATCAATCAGCCCGGCCGATGCGGTGCCCGGACCGCAGCCGATCAAACCGAGTGCCGCGAGAACGACGGCGCGCATGGCGTCACCCGCGCACGTCGCCGATCGTCGCGAGGCGATCGCGGCCGCAGCGGAAGCTCGGCGCGATGGCGTCGGCGAGGTCGGCGGCTTCGCGATTGGCATCATGGCCACGGCGCACCGCGACGACACCGGCGACGCAGGACGAGCCGTCGGGCTGCAGCCGATGCACCACCAGGGCCTGACGGCCGTCGAGGTAGTAGCGATGGATCGCCGCGAACGGCCGGCCGTCGATCAGCCGCCATTCGATGACGTGGTGCGGATCGGCGAAGGCGCCGCCGAGTGCGTCGTAGGGGCCGTCGCCGGCGGCGGCTTTGCGCCCGAACGACACGTAGGTGCGTGCGTCGGCCGAGAACATATTGACCGACCAGCCCGCCGGGCCCGGCGGGCAGCGCTCGGTCACGACCTCGCCGCCGTGCAGGCTATGGATGGTGCGGCACAGGCCATGCCGGCCGGCGCGGACGTTATCGATCTGCGAATAGACGCTGGACACGCCCGGCTGGGCGGACGCCGCGCCCGTGGCGGCGAGGTAAAGCCCCAATGCAACAGCCATCGATCTCATCAATGTCTCCTTCGGCAATCGGCCGTTCACGCACCGCGTGCTAGCGCCGACGCATGCAGCCACGAAGGTCTTGAGGCTGATTTTCCGCCATCGCGGAAACTCGGGGCTTCGGCTTAACGGTTCGGTGGGGACGCTGAGAGGCGATTGCAGATCGCCCCCGCGGACACGCGGCTTCCGGAGCCGCGGGGCGCTTGCTAGAAGGCCGCATGTCCGACACCTCGCCAGACGCCAGCAGCCTCTCGTTCGACGAGAAGGCCCGCATGATCAAAAGCCACCGTTCGGTTCACGGCGGCCTCATCGGCCTCAAGCTGGAGCGTTACGTACAAGGCGAAGCCTGGAGCAGCCTGCCGTATCACCCGGTGTTCGTCGGCGACACGCGCACCGGCGTGATCCATGGCGGCGTCGTCACCACCATGCTGGACGAGAGCTGCGGCATGGCGGTGCAGCTGGCGCTGCCCAACTCGGCCGCCATCGCGACGCTGGATCTGCGCATCGATTACTTGCGGCCGGCGACGCCCGGACAGCAGATGCACGCTCACGCGCATTGCTATCATTTGACACGCTCGATCGCCTTCGTGCGCGCCACCGCCTATCAGGATTCCGAAGACGTTCCGATCGCCAGCGCGACGGCGATGTTCATGCTCGGCGCCAACCGCACCGACATGCTGCGGCAGACGCCGAAAGTGAAGTTCGACACGCCGCCGCCACTCGAAGCACCCGACAATGCCGACGGGCTGCTGGCGATCAGCCCCTACGCGCGCTTCCTTGGCATCCGCATCGACGGGGAGTCCCAGGCGGTGATGCCGTATGATCCCAAGCTGATCGGCAATCCGATTCTGCCGGCGCTGCATGGCGGCGTGATCGGCGGCTTTCTGGAAACTGCTGCGGTCGTCAGCGTGCATCGCGAGATCGGGCTCGCCACCGCGCCGAAGCCGATCGGCCTGACGGTGAACTATCTGCGTTCCGGGCGTCCGGTCGACACATTCGCCAAAGTCTCGATCGTCAAGCAGGGCCGCCGCGTCGTCGCCTTCGAGGCGCAGGCCTATCAGGACGATCCGGCTCAGCCGATCGCCTCCTGCTACGGCCACTTCATGCTGCGCTCCGAGACCGCCTGACCCTGTGCGCAGTTGTCTTTGATGGCTTAACACCGCCTTCACCAAACCGGCGCGTGGTACAGGAATTTCACCGGCGATTCAGTTTTCGGGGAATAGGTCTCGCTCTCAACAGGTAAGGGACGACCACGCAGCGACCCGACAGTCGATGTGCGGCCCAGCCTGAGGGTGACGATGACGTCGAAAATTCAGAACACCAAGATCGAGCGTGCCGTCTTCATCGAATTCGTCCGGCTGCTCTACACGGCGCGCTGGCCGATCGTGGTGGTCGGCGCCGCCATCCTGACCGTGGGCGTCGCGGTCGGCCGGCAGACCGGCGATGTCGTCGCCCCTCTGATCGGCTTCACGGGCCTTTTGGTATCGATCGCTCGCCTGGTGCTCTGCACCGTGTTCGACCATACCGTCGCGCGGCGGCCGCTCGATCTCGCCGCGGCGAAGCGCTGGGAATATCGGCTGGGCATCGGCGTAATCGCGACAGGTGTGTGCGTCGGCGGCTTCGCGGTGCGCGGCTTCATGTTACCCGACATCACGGCCCACATGGTGGCGGGCAGCCTGGTGTTCGGCTACTGCGCAGGCACCACGACGCGGTTTTCGATCCGGCCCTGGATCGTCAAGGCCAGCATCGCCGTCGCCGCGATCCCGGCGATTCTCGGCGCGCTGTGGAATTTCGACCTGATGCATGTCGCCCAGGCAATGTTGTTCCTGATCTTCTTCTTGGGCGCGTTCGAACTGATCAGCTACATCCACGACACCACCGTCGAGCAGCTGACGCTGCGCGCCGAAGCCGCACATCTGGCCCGGCTCGACGTGCTGACCCGGCTGCCGAACCGGCTGCATCTCGACGAGCACTTCGACGAACTGACCGCGCAGATGGCGCAGCGCGGCGATGGTTTCGCGCTGATCAGCATCGATCTCGACTTCTTCAAGGACGCCAATGACCGCTTCGGCCACGCCGCCGGCGACCAGATCCTGCGCCTCGTCGCCGACCGGCTGACGGCGACGATCGGTGACGACGACCTGGCGGCGCGGATCGGCGGCGACGAATTCGTGGTGATCCAGGCACACGTGACGGACCCGGACGGGGCCGAACAGCTCGGCCATCGCATCGTCGCGGCGCTGTCGGAGCCCTACCCGATCGACGGCGCCACCGCATTGCTCGGTGCCAGCTTCGGCGTCGCGCTGGCGCCGCAGGACGGCACCACGCTGGGGCGGCTGCTGCGCAAGGCCGACGCCTCGCTCTACACCGCCAAGCGCAACCGGCCGGCACGATCCCGCGCGCTGCCGATCCACGACACGGTGCCGCTGGCGCCGGATCTGTGCATCGAATTCGAGTTGTGTACCAAGCCGGCTGAAACGCGGCCGTCCTGATCAGCGGCCGCCATCGACCAGCCGCCAGACGTGGCGGGCGATCATCAGATCTTCGTCGGTCGGAATCACCCACACCGAGACTTTGCTCTCTGGAATGCTGATCCGCGCCGCACCCGCCGCATTGGCGGCGGCATCCAGCGTGATGCCGAGCCAGCCGGCGAGGTCGCAGACGCGCTTGCGGATTTCGGGCGCGTGCTCGCCGATGCCGCCGGTGAACACCAGCGCATCAAGGCCGCCGAGCGCCGCGGCGAGCGAGCCGAGCTCGCGCGAGATGCGGTAGACGAACAGCTCGATCGCCTCGCGGGCGCGGGGATCGTCACTCTCCAGCAGCGTCCGCATGTCGTCGCTGATGCCGGAGACGCCGAGCAGACCGGAGGAGTGATAGAGCAGATCGGTGACCGCCTTGACGCTCATGCCGCGCTGATCGATGAGATACAGCACCACGCCGGGATCGAGTTCGCCGCAACGGCTGCCCATCATCAGCCCGTCGAGCGCGGTGAAACCCATGGTGGTGGCGACGCTGCTGCGCGCGCGCATCGCGCACATGCTGGCGCCGCTGCCGAGATGGGCGACGACGACGCGGCCGTCGGCGACCGCGGGGCCCGCGACTGCCGGCAGCCGGCCGGCGATGTACTCGTAGGACAGGCCGTGAAAGCCGTAGCGGCGCACGCCCTCGGCGTGGAGATCGCGCGGCAGCGCGAAGGCGGTGGCGACTTCGGATTGGCGGTGATGAAACGCGGTGTCGAAGCAGGCGACCTGCGGCAGGTTCGGGTGCAGCTTCGACAGCGCCTCGATCGCCGCCAGATTGTGCGGCTGATGCAGCGGCGCCAATGGCTCGAAGCTGCGGAGCTGATCGACTACGCCGGCCGCAATGACGACCGGAGCATCGAAGATCGCGCCGCCGTGCACGACGCGGTGGCCGGCCGCCGCCAGCGACTGATCCGGAAAACCGCGCTCGATCCAGTCGATCAGCGCCGCCATCGCCTCGTCGAGCGTCTCGCCGTCCGGCAGAACCTCGTCGATCAGCGCCTCGCCGCTGCGGCCGGTCGCCTTGAAATGCGCTTTGTGGCCGATGCCGGAGATTGCGCCTTCGCAGATCAGATGCTCCGCGGTCGGCTCGGAATGCGCCTCGAACAATGCGAATTTGATACTGGAGGAGCCGGCGTTCAGCACCAGCAGCACTTCGCTCATGCGGCGCCCCCGGCGGCGATGTGCGGCGCCGCAGTCGCCTTGTGCCGCGCCAGCAAGAGCGCGATGGCGCAAGAGCCGAGCCGAGCCAGCGTCTTGTCGGCGCGGCTGGTGAGGATGATCGGCACGCGGGCGCCGAGCACGATGCCGGCGACGCGCGCGTGCGCCAGATATTCGAGCTGCTTGGCCAGCATGTTGCCGGCTTCGAGATCCGGCACCACGAAGATGTCGGCGCGTCCGGCGACCGGAGAGACGATGCCCTTCGTCTTGGCGGCCTCTTCGGACACCGCATTGTCGAAGGCCAGCGGCCCGTCGAGAAGACCGCCGGTGATCTGGCCGCGATCGGCCATCTTGCACAGCGCCGCGGCGTCGAGCGTCGAGCGGATGTCCTCGGTGACGGTCTCGACCGCCGACAGGATCGCCACCCGCGGCTCGGCGATGCCGAGCGCGTGGGTGAGGTCGATGGCGTTCTGGATGATGTCGCGCTTGTCGTGCAGCGTCGGATAGATGTTGACCGCCGCGTCGGTGACGAACAGCGCGCGCGGATAGTCCGGCGCATCGATGACGTAGACGTGGCTGATACGGCGCGTGGTGCGCAAACCGAGCGCGCGGTCGACGACCGCGT
>NZ_BADD01000572.1 GCF_000333455.1 Rhodopseudomonas sp. B29 | reverse complement strand
TCACGCAACACAGCGCAATGATGGAACTACACGTCGTTCTGCAGCTACATTTTAGATCAAGACTAATTCTAAAATTGAGCCCGACTTCGTACTATCGTCTCGACGAAGCCTGGAAGCAGCGCACGCGGCGATACGAACTACTCGTTCCCGCCGCCGTGCCGCCCGAACCGCTTGCGGATGCGCTGCATCAACGTATCTGCCACTTCGCGGTAGGCGGCGAGTTTCTGGTCGCGGGTGCCTTCGGTGCCGGTGGGGTCGTAGGTCGGCCAGTATTCGACGTCGATGGCGTGGGTGCGGGTCAGTTCCAAGGCCTTGTGGTGGGCTTCGGGCGACAGCGTGACGATCAGATCGAAGTTGAGGCCCTCGTAGTCCTCGAGCTCTTCGAAGGTCGTCGGCTTGTGCTTGGAGATGTCGAGTCCGACATCCGCCATTGCGGCGACGGCGAACGGATCGAGCTCCATCTTCTTGACGCCGACCGAACGGATATAGGTCGTCCGTGGCGCGATCTGGCGCAGCAGCGCCTCGGCCATCGGCGAACGCACGCTGTTCATGCCGCAGGCGAACAGCACCGCTTGCGGCACGCGTCCCGACATCCGGTCAGGCTCGCATCAACCCGTCATTGCGAGCGAAGCGAAGCAATCCAGGCCGCGCGTGGGGCGCTGGATTGCTTCGTCGCTTCGCTCCTCGCAATGACGGGAGGCTTGCCGTGCCACGCAGGCTCACCCCTTCCAATGCAGCACCGAGATCAGCGTGAACAGCCGGCGGGCGGTGTCGAAATCGATCCGCACCTTGCCGGCGAGACGTTCCTGCAGCGTGCGCGAACCTTCGTCGTGGATGCCGCGGCGGCCCATGTCGATGGCTTCGATCTTGTCGGGCGTGGCGGTGCGGATCGCCTGGTAGTAGCTGTCGCAGATCATGAAGTATTCCTTCACGATGCGCCGGAACGGCGTCAGCGAAAACAGATGTGCCCACCACCGGCGTGCCGTCT
>NZ_BADD01000573.1 GCF_000333455.1 Rhodopseudomonas sp. B29 | reverse complement strand
CGATTGGCGCGCCTGCCGTGGCGGGCGCTATCGCACTTGCGAGATGACATAGCCAACCCGTTTGCATCTTGCCTCCCTCGGAAAGTACGGGGAGGCATGCCGGGGGAACCTGGTGAGAAAGCACGGTTAACGCGGGGTGTGAATAGCCGGGAGAACTCGCCAGCCCTCGGCTTTGGCCATGCACAACCCTATATCTATGGTCGCTTGGGCATCCGCCCCCAGGCCGAGGCCGAACCCACCCCATGCGCTTCACGCCGCAATTTCTCGACGAGCTGAAGGCCCGGCTTCCGGTTTCGGATGTCGTGGGCAAGCGCGTGAAATTGAAGAAGGCGGGGCGGGAGTGGAAGGGGCTGTCGCCGTTTCAGCAGGAGAAGACGCCGTCGTTCTTCGTCAATGACGAGAAGCAGGCCTGGTTCGACTTCTCCTCGGGCCGCAACGGCTCGATCTTCGACTTCATCATGCTGACCGAGGGCGTCGATTTCCCCGAGGCGGTGGAGAGGCTGGCCGGGATGGCCGGGCTGGCGCTACCGGCGCACAATCCCGAAGCGGCGCGCGAGGTGCAGCGGCGCAAGTCGCTGTACGACGTGATGGAACTCGCCGCGCAGTACTACGCCGAGAACCTCGCTTCCCGCGCCGGCGCCAAGGCGCGCGGCTATCTGGCCGACCGCGCCATCGCGCCGTCGACCCAGCTCAAGTTCCGCCTCGGCTATGCGTCGAACGAGCGCTTCGCCCTGAAGGAGCATCTCGGCAAGCACGGCGTGCCGGTCAGCGACATGGTCGAGGCCGGGCTGCTGTCGGCCGGCGACGACATCCCGGTGCCGTTCGACAAGTTTCGCGACCGGGTGATGTTTCCGATCACCGATATCCGCGGCCGGGTGATCGCGTTCGGCGGCCGCGCGCTGGAGAAGGATGTCGCGGCGAAGTACCTGAACTCGCCCGAGACGCCGCTGTTTCACAAGGGCGACAACCTCTACAACCTCACCACGGCGCGCAAAGCTGCGCATGACGGCGCCTCGGTGATCGTCGTCGAAGGCTATGTCGACGTCATCGCCATGGTGACGTCGGGCTTCAACGCCACCGTCGCGCCGCTCGGCACGGCGCTGACCGAAAACCAGCTCGCACTGCTGTGGAAGATGGCCGACGAGCCGATCCTGTGCTTCGACGGCGACCGCGCCGGACAGAAGGCGGCGTATCGCGCCGCCGACCTGGCGCTGCCGCACCTCAAGCCCGGCAAGAGCCTGCGCTTCGCGCTGTTGCCCGAGGGCCAGGACCCCGACGACCTTGCCCGCGCCGGCGGCCGGCTGGCGGTGGAGGAGGTCATCGGCGCCGCGCGGCCGCTGGCCGACATGCTGTGGGCGCGCGAGGCCGAGGGCGGCAGCTTCGCCACGCCGGAACGCCGCGCCGCGCTGGAAGCGCGGATCAACGAGTTGTCCACCGGCATCCGCGACGAGATCGTGCGCCGGCATTACCGCCAGGATCTGACCGAGCGGCTGCGCAACGCGTTTGCCCCCGCCGGCGGCTATGGCGGCGGTTACGGCGGCTTCCGCGGTGGCGAATCAGGCCGGCGATTCGGCCCGCGGGCCGGCGGTTCTCCCCAGAGTTATCCCCAATCCGGCGGCCGCTTCGCGCCGCGCGGCCGGCCGGGTGCCGGCGCACCGCTGCTCGGCCGTGGCCCCTACCAAATGGCGAGTCCGGAGCTGGCCTCTAGCCCGATCATGCGCGGCCAGCGCTCGGCGATGTCGCGGCGCGAGGCGCTGATCCTGATCTCGCTGCTCAATCACCCCTGGCTGCTCGACGACCACCTCGAGGAGGTCGCGGCGCTGGAGTTCGCCCACCCCGAGGCGCACCGGCTGCGGGCGGCGATCATCGCCGCCTTCGCCCAGAACCATCACCTCGGGGATGA
>NZ_BADD01000574.1 GCF_000333455.1 Rhodopseudomonas sp. B29 | reverse complement strand
TGGCCGTACACAATTCGTGGCAAGTTGCCTCGCGTATGTCGCTTCAATCGCGGCATCCACGCCATGTACCGCTTCTTGCCTATGTTCCTGTCTTGATACATGATGCTCTCGAAGAGGTCGTAGACCGTCGTGACGTTAACGCTTTTCCCCGGGCCTGGATGCGCTAATATTTCGAATGCGCTCACCCACAACGCGACGATCCGGCCGACGTCGTACATCGTCGTGTCAACTACGCCCGGCATCTGACAAGCAACTGTCGCCATATTCAATGAACGGAAGAGCGCAATATCCGCGGGGCTCGGCTTTGGCTTGAAGTAGCGGCGCTCCCAGCGCTGCAAAAGCACCTTGAACAAAGCTTCGTCGATATTCTGTTGCTCAAGGTCGTGCGCAAAGATATCCGGTGACGATTGCCCGTGGAACTTATCCACTATGTGCAAGCCCATGCCGCCGATCGTATTTGTCATGAGGTGTCGATAATCTTTGTCGAGCATCCACGGATAGAGGTAAAACGTGTTCGAATACAAAATGCGCGGCATCTGGCTTCGGCGCACTATCATCTGCGCCCGCTGATAGGGGATAACGGAAAGCGCCACTAGATCTCGGAAGCTTGCCAGTGGCTCCAGCTTCAGAGGCTTGGACTTAGGCTTCTTGACGATTAGGACAGACGGTTCGACCCTTGCGCCGAACGCGTCTTTGAATCTCGCAATGAAAGTCCGAAAGGTTGGATACTGGTTCGCAAGGTCAATGATACGTTGGTCGCGTATCGACGCAATTGCCGCTCTCCCGCCGTTTACCGCATCTTTGACACGCAGGTTTGGCATCAGCCATATCGGTGCCCACTCTACCATCGCTGTCGCTCTTAAAATGAGAACCGCGGGCATATATATCATAGGCGGGGGCTGAAGGTTATCGACGCTGTCGGTCTAGAAGCTTTATTCGCATCTCTGTGTCCTTCGGACTCTCGTCGCTATGCTGTACCGCTTGTGCGCTCATGTAAGGTCGCTTATTGGCCGATAGCGTTGGGTGTGTTGGGTGCGCAGAACGGTTGTTAACGGCGTAGAGCAGACTCGATTCTAACAAGGAGTAGACAGCTCAATCTCTCATCCCGGGCATCCTCACCCCCAGCTTCCGCAACGCCTCAATCATCCGCAGTGGCGGCTGCATCGCGATGGCCGGTGCGCGCCCCGTTTCCAGCAGGCTTTTCAGTGACGACAGGATCGCCGGCCAGCCGAGGCGGCCGCCTGAGAGGATGTCGTCGTCGAGGGCGAGTTCGTGGGCTTCGGTCATGGTCAGGCGCACGGTCTCGCCGGCCGGTTCGATCTCGTAGGTCACCAGAGTGCCGCCGAGCGCTTCGATGAGGCCCGGCCAGCCGACATTCCAGGTCATGCTCAGCCGGTGCGGCGGATCCCAGCTGATCACTTCGCCGGAAATATGCGGCGAGCCGTCGGGCGCCGTGACTGTCAAGCGGCCGCCGACGCGCGGCTCGACTTCGACGGCGAAGCTGCAAAAGTACTGTCGGCTGAACTCCGGCGAGGTCAGCGCCTGCCAGACGCGCTCGGCTGATGCGGCGATGTAGATGGTGGTGACCGTCTGCGGCACCCAGCCGGTGACGTCGGCCATCACGCGGCCTCGCAGGAGGTGCGTGCCGACAGATCGGGCGGCAGCGCCTGGCCGGTTTCCAGATAACTTTTCAGGCTCGCCAACACCATCGGCCAGCCGAAGCTGATGCTCGGCAGCGTGGCGCTGCCCTCGGCGAAGTTCTGATGCGTCACAGTCAGCTTGACGATGTCGCCATGCGGTTCGATCAGATAGGAGACGCGCGACGGCTTCTCCTTGCGCATCTCGTCGTCGAACACCGACAGCCAGTCGAACGCCAGCCGGTAGGGCGGCTCGGATTGCGTGACGGTGCATTCGTTCATCACCTTGCCGTCGCGCTCCATCGTCATCTTTGAACCGACCTTCCAGTCAGAGCGCAGCGTGCAGTTCATCCAGTATTGCCGCGTGAACTCGGCGTCGGTGAGGGCCTGCCAGAGTTTTTCGGGCGTGGTGCGGATGTAGGTGACGTAGACGAATTCGGGCTTAGTCATCGCGCTCCTCCAGCTTGCGTTTGAGTTCGCTGAGCGCGGCCATCCGGCCGCGTTCGAACTTCTTGATCCAGCGCTCGCCGATCTGATGGATCGGCACGGGATTGAGATAGTGCAGCTTCTCGCGGCCGTGCTTTACCGTCGCGACCAGATTGGCCGCCTCGAGAATGCTAAGGTGCTTGGTCACGGCCTGCCGCGTCATGGCGAGGCCGTCGCAAAGTTCGCTCAAGCTCTGCCCGTTGCGGGCATGGAGCCGGTCCAGCAGATCGCGCCGCGATGCATCCGCCAGCGCTTTGAAGACGTCGTCCATGGGGTGGATAATAGGCAACCAAATGGTTGCGTGTCAAGCGTTGCTTGGGATGATGAACTTCGCCGCGCTGCGCTGCCCCAGGCACTGCATCCTCATCCTGAGGAGCCCCGGCGGAGCCCGCAGGGCGTAGCCGGGGCGTCTCGAAGGATGGGGCCACGCGGTGCTCGCGGCCCATGGTTCGAGACGGCGCTTCGCGCCTCCTCACCATGAGGTTTCGCTTAGGGCGAGCCCTTTCAAGCACACCCTAACGTGTCGCGCAGTCGTGCCGGCGCTGCTATCGTGCGGTCGTCGAATTACGGACAGGACGGGACGATGTCGCTCCAGCTCTATCTCACCTATGTCGGCGCCTGCATCGTGCTGGCGTTGCTGCCGGGGCCGGTGGTGACGCTGGTGATTGCCAATGGGCTGCGGCACGGCACGCGCGCGGCGCTGCTCAACATCGCCGGCGCGCAGCTCGGGCTCGGCCTCGTCATCGCGCTGGTCGCCGCCGGCCTCACCACGCTGATGGCGACGCTGGGCTACTGGTTCGACTGGGTGCGGCTGATCGGCGCCGCTTATCTGGTGTGGCTCGGCATCGCCCTGATCCGCGCGCCGATCGAAGGCGTCGGCAGCGACACGCCGCCGCCACCGCCGCGTGGCGGCTTCTTTCTGCAGGGGCTGGTGGTGCTGCTGTCGAACCCGAAAGTGATGGTGTTCTTCGGCGCGTTCATTCCGCAGTTCGTCGACATGCAGAAGGATCACGTGCCGCAGGTCGCGCTGCTCGGCGTCACCTTCATGGCGACCGTCGCGGTCACCGACGCGATCTACGCACTGCTCGCCGGCCGCGCCCGCACGCTGTTTTCGGCGCGGCGCACCCGGCTGCTATCGCGCATCTCCGGCGGCTTCATGATCGGCGGCGGCGTCTGGCTGGCGCTGAGCAGGGCGCGGTAGAGTAGTTCTGATTTTGCTCCGACCGCCGCCGTCATCCTGAGGTGCCCGCTGGGCCGCGCTGTGCGCGGCGCTGCGGGCCTCGAAGGATGTGCTGCAAGCCCCGTGGCCGCATCCTTCGAGGCGCGCTACGCGCGCACCTCAGGATGACGACTCAGTATGTGAAAAGCTTCGCCTCGTCATTGCGAGCGAAGCGAAGCAATCCAGCTCCGTGCACTGGGCTGGATTGCTTCGTCGCTGCGCTCCTCGCAATGACGGAGGACTACTACCCCTGCAGCACGCCACGGTCGCGTAGTTGGTCGGTGATCGTGGTCAAGATACGAGCCAGCCGTTCCGCCCACGCCGTCTGCCCCGCTTCGTCGGCGATCTGGTCCTGGCGGATTTCGAGGCCGGAGTTGATCAGGCCGCGGGCGGTGCCGTGGACCGGAATGGTGTAGTCGGTGCCGTCGGTCACCGCATAAGGCTGGTTATCGCCGATGACGAGACCGTCTTCGCGGCGCAGTTCGGCGAGCAGCAGCGGCGGCAGCGTAATGCAGTTCTGATACAGCGTGCCGATGTGCCAGGGCCGCTGCACGCCGTGATACACCGGCGTGAAGGAATGCAGCGACAGCAGCACGGTCGGCGTCCCGGACAGCAGCCGGTCGCTGATCGCCGCCTCGATGCGATGGTGATAGGGATCGAAGATCAGCCGCCGCCGCTCGTCGGCCTCTTCGTGCGTCAGCCCGTCGTTGCCGGGGATCACGGTGGACTCGCTGACCAGCGGGATCGAGCTTTCGGCGATCGGCGGCCGGTTGCAGTCGATCACCAACCGCGAGTAGCGCTGCGCGATCAGCTGGGCGCCGAGCGCGTCCGACAGTCGTTCGGCGACGCCGGCGATGCCGATATCGAAAGCGATGTGGCGGTCGAAGTCGCCGGCCGGCAATCCGAGATCGCCGAGCGGCGGCGGAACCTCGCGGCCGTAGTGATCGCACACCAAGAGCAGCGGCGAGCCGCCGTCGCTGTTGCGCTCGATCACCGGATCTTTGACATCGAGGAGTGATCGAGTGCCCGCGTCGCTCATGCCTGCCTGGTCCGCGCTGCTGTGCCGCCACCCCATCGGTAGCGGATTCGGCCGGGCCGCGTCGAGACGCGGTTGCGCCGATCGGCTATAGCGAGGCAGAAGTTGGTTTTTCGGTGGCGCGCGATGCTCGATCGCTTGTTCGTCTATGGCACCCTGATGCACGGCTATGACCATCCGATGGCGAAGCTGCTGTCGGACGGCGCCGATTATCTCGGGCCGGCGTCGATGCCGGGTCGGTTGTATCTGATCAAACACTATCCCGGCCTGGTCGAAGCGCAGGATCCGGCCGATCGCGTGTTCGGCGATCTGTTCAGGTTGCACCGGCCGCGCGAACTGATCGCGCAGCTCGACGATTACGAAGACTGCGGTGAAGTCTGCGCGCAGCCGGCGCATTATCGCCGCGAAATCCTGCCGGTCGATCTCTCCGGCGAGGCGGTCGAGGTGTACGTCTATATCTACAACTTCGATGTCAGCCGGGCTGCCGCGCATCGCCTCCGGCCGCTTTGCCGACGTGGAGGTGGCAAGGTTCAGGCGCGCCTGAGCTTCGCTCCTGAACCAGTCAGGACCGAAGAGCTCACGGCTTGCGATTTCAGAGGCGAGGGCGTCCGGTTAGCGGCCGAGATGCAGCTCGA
>NZ_BADD01000575.1 GCF_000333455.1 Rhodopseudomonas sp. B29 | reverse complement strand
TGATGAGTCCGCCGAAGAACAGCAGCGGCAGCGCGCGGCGCAGCGCCACGCCCCAGCGCTTCTTGGCGAGGCTCTCGTGAAACGCCGCGGGCGGCCGCGTCAGCGTCTGCACCAGATGCGCCACGGTGGCGTCGAGCTTGTTCTCCAGGCTGCGGCTGAGTTCGGGTCCGCTGCCACGCACCTTCAGTTTGCCGATCCAGCCGCCGCCGCGCTTGCGCAGCGGCGACCACGCCCAGCCGATCACCGCGAGCAGATCCTCGGGCAGCGCGGCGCCGTCCTGCTTCGGCACGATCTTGATCTCGGCGGGATAGCCTTTCACCTGCGCGGCTTCGAGCACCATGCTGAAGCCGGCGATTTCTGCCTCGCCGCGCGTGATCTCGCTGTGCGTAGCAGTCTTCTCGTCGCAGGTCAGCCGATAGCTGCGCGCCACGATGGTGCCGTCGATCTCGCGGAACTGCTGCTGCGGCGCCAGCTCATCGACTCTGTCGAGCAACATCGCCGGATCGCTGCCGCGCGCTTCGACCTTGGCGGAGAGGCCGGTGTCGAGCGTCAGCGTGCGCGTCAGTGTGTGAATGCCGGGCTCGGCGCTGTCGAGCTGCAGCAGCTCGGTGGCGGTGCGTTCGCCGGGAGCCGCGCCCTCGTGCACCACCGGCTTGAAGTTCAGTCGCCGCGCGATGCGATCGCTGGCTTCGAGATCGACATGACGGTCACGGCGCGTGAACGGGCGAACCAAGCCGAGGATTTCGTGGTGGGTGAGCGGGCGAGTCGACTGCGTGTCGGTGCCGGCGGAGCCGGTCAGGAGCCTGGCGTAGTTCATTCCCGTTCACCACCTCCGCCGGTGCAGCCCCGGATGATTTGCACTCGCAATTTAACCGTCGTCATTCGGCCGATGGCAATACGAAATGCTCCGAAGCGTGCGTTGTTATCAGGAAGCGCCGCATCACATCATCGTGCGACGCTACCCGAGTAGTTGCGTCGTCACGCGTTGACGGGGTGTCCGTCATTCGCCTGTGACACATTCGGCGACACATGCGCGGCGAGGAAGTCGTCGTAGGCGCGCGTCACCTGATCCAGCACTTCATAATGCGGGAAGGCTCCGGTCTGGAACACCTCGATGTGCCAGTTCGGCTTGCCTTCGACGCGCGTCTTGTGGTGATAGTCGACAAAATCGCCGCGCACGCCGTGCACCATCCACACCGGCTGCCGCACCTGGTCGTAGACGGTCAGGATATCGGTGCTGAACATGAAGCCGGCGACGAAGTAATACGGCGCGCGCTCGGCGCCGGGCTGATGGGTAGTATGGTAGTCATACTCGACCATCGGTTCGTCGATGTTCTTCGAGCCCCAGGCCTTCTCCAGAAACTTGCGGATCACCGGGCGGGCGGTCAGTAGCTTGAAGAAGCCTTCGCGCCACAGGCCGACATTCAGCGTGCCGAGCAGCCAGGACATGCCGCGCGTGCCGTAGGTCTGCGCGTCACGGGCGCGACCTTCGAAGCCCGTCGGGCTGATCAGACCGAGCGAGCGGATGCTGCCGGGTTTCTCGATCGCAGCACGAGCGACGAATTCGCACGCTAGCGACAGCGCCAGCACGTCGATGGGCTGCGCGCCGTAGCGTTCCTGTACCTGCGCGATCGCGGCGTGCACCGCGTCGGTCATCAGCCGCGCGTCGTAGGCGCGGTCGCTGCGATCGGACTGGCCGAAGCCGGGAAGATCGACCGCCATCGTCGGCCGCCGTGCCGCGTAGTAATCATATAGCGGCTTCACTTCGTAGGCGGAGCCGGCGGCGTTGACGCTGTGGATCAGCAGCAGCGGTGTGGTCGAGGCGCCCTCAGCCGGCGCGATCGTGTAGGTGGCGATGCGGCCGACGCGCGTGACCACGTCGCTTCGCGCACCGCCGACAGGATTGGCGAGACCTGAGCGCCAGTGAGCGCGCTCGAGTTCGATGACTTGCGTTGCATCCCCACGGCCGATCGACATCTGCGAATCCCCTGTGATGAAAATCAATCAGGGAGCAAATGTCGTGGAACTCGCAGGGTTCCAACTTCGCACGACTTCGAGGGTGATAATTGTGCGATTGGTATTGAGCTACTTTTTCAGCGGTGGAAAGACGTCATGCTGGCGTGACGTCAACTAATTCAAGTCGCGAAATTTCTCGTGCGTGAGGATGTTGAAGAGCCGGCAACAAGCAAAACCTCATGGTGAGGAGGCGCGAAGCGCCGTCTCGAACCATGCGCTGCAGGCACTGCGTAGCCCATCCTTCGAGACGCCGCGGCTTCGCCCTGCGGGCGATGCCGCGGCTCCTCAGGATGAGGACTCAGTGCATCTTGCGATGAATCGTAGCGCTTCGATCAATTCCGAAGCGCTCAGGCCGCGCTCTTCTTCGTGCGCATCAGCTCGGCGAAGCGCTTGAACAGGTAGTGCGAGTCGCGGGGGCCGGGCGAGGCTTCGGGGTGATACTGCACCGAGAACACCGGCTTGTCGGCGAGCGCGATGCCGCAGTTACTCTGGTCGAACAGCGAGACGTGAGTCTGCTGCACGTTGCCCGGCAGCGTCGATTTGTCGACCGCGAAGCCGTGGTTCATCGAGGTGATCTCGACCTTGCCGGTGGTGAGATCCTTGACCGGATGATTGGCGCCGTGGTGGCCCTGATGCATCTTCACGGTCTTGCCGCCGAGGGCGAGGCCGAGCATCTGGTGGCCGAGGCAGATGCCGAAGGTCGGCACGCCGGTCTCGATCACCTGCTGAATCACCGGCACCGCGTATTTGCCGGTCGCGGCCGGATCGCCCGGGCCGTTGGACAGGAACACGCCGTCCGGCTTCATCGCCAGGATGTCTTCGGCCGAGGTGGTGGCCGGGACGACGGTGACCTTGCAGCCTTCGCCGGCGAGCAGGCGCAGGATGTTGCGCTTGATGCCGTAGTCGATGGCGACGACGTTGAACTCCGGCTTGTCCTGCCGGCCGAAGCCTTCGCCCCAGGCCCACGGCGTCTCGTCCCAGGTGAAGCGCTGGCCCGAGGTCACCATCGGCACCAGATCCATGCCCTCGAGGCCGGGCCACTCGGCCGCTTCCTTCTTCAGCGCTGCAAGATCGAATTCGCCCTTCGGCGAATACGCGATCACCGCGTTGGGCATGCCTTTGCTGCGGATCAATGCCGTCAGCGCGCGGGTGTCGATGCCCGACAGGCCGATGATGCCGCGCGCCTTCAGCCAGGTGTCGAGATGCTTGGACGAGCGATAATTCGACGGATCGGTGATGGCGTCTCGCAGGATGACGCCGCGCGCGCCCGGCGTCGCCGCCATGTTCACCGTCTCGATATCCTCGTCGTTGGTGCCGACGTTGCCGATATGCGGGAAGGTGAAGGTGATGAGCTGCCCGGCATAGGACGGATCGGTGAGGATCTCCTCGTAGCCGGTCATCGCGGTGTTGAAGCAGACTTCGCCCACCGCGGAGCCTTCCGCGCCGAGGCCGAAGCCTTCGAACACGGTGCCATCGGCGAGCACGAGCAGCGCGGTCGGCTTGTGGTCCGGCCAGGCGGGATTGGATGCTGAATTGGTCATGAGCGCATTACATAGGGCCGCGGGTTTTGTCCGTCAAAGCCCGAGACGCTGGTTCCCACGGCGTTTCGGCGGAATTTGACAGCGTTTCGCGGCCGACTAGGGTCGCGGCCCCCGGTCGCCCGAAGTCGGCTGTCGACCCAACACAGAAAAGAGAGAGCGCCCATGTCCGAATCCCTGCCGGTCGTCCTCGTCCCGGGCCTCGGCGGCTCCGCCCGCATCTGGCTGCCGGTGGTGCCGGCGCTATGGGTGCACGGCCCGGTTGTGCTGGCCAACCACCTGCGCGACGACAACATTCCGGCGATCGCGGCGCGGATTCTGGCCGAGGCGCCGCCGCGCTTCGCTTTGGCCGGGCATTCGCTCGGCGGCTACATCGCGTTCGAGATCATGCGCCAGGCGCCCGAGCGCGTCGCCAGGCTGGCGCTGGTCAACACCCAGGCGCGGCCGGATGGCGACGAAGCGCTAGCCCGCCGCCGCGGCATGATCGAGCGCATCGAGGCCGGCGGCTTCGAC
Organism: Rhodopseudomonas sp. B29; assembly: GCF_000333455.1. GTDB lineage: Bacteria > Pseudomonadota > Alphaproteobacteria > Rhizobiales > Xanthobacteraceae > Rhodopseudomonas. The sequence continues at coordinate 8,871 of NZ_BADD01000575.1, read as the reverse complement.
GCCGGGGTGGCGGCGCTGTATCCCGGCTTCGTCCATCCGTCGCGTCACGACGACGCCGAGTTGCGCCAGCTCGTCACCGATCTGGCCTACGACGTCGGCCCGCAGGCCTTCGTCCGCCAGCTCCGCGCCATCATGGCTCGCGTCGATTCGCGGCCGACGCTGGCGACCATCAAATGCCCGACTTTGGTGCTGACGTCGGACACCGACAACACGCTGCCCAAGCCGCTGTCCGATGAGATCGCCGCCGGCATTCCCGGCTCGCGCCTCACCGTGCTGCCGGATTGCGGCCACCTGCCGATGATCGAAAGCCCCGAAGCCACCGCCAAGGTGCTGGCGGAGTGGCTGGCCAACTGAGTTGTTTCAGCGGGCCGAACGGCCTACATCAGGCGCAATCATTCGTCTCTCCGTCATTGCGAGGAGCGAAGCGACGAAGCAATCCAGCGCAGTGCACGAGGCTGGATTGCTTCGCCTTCGGCTCGCAATGACGACCTAATCGAGGATCCCACTATGCTGCGCGACGATATCAACAACGCCGTCAAGGAGGCGATGAAGGCCAAGGACGAGCGCAAGCTGTCGACGCTGCGCATGGTCAACTCGACCCTGAAGAACGCCGACATCGAGGCTCGCGGCCAGGGCAAGCCGCCGCTCGGCGACGCCGAAGTGCTCGGCGTGCTGCAGAAGATGATCAAGCAGCGCCAGGAATCGGTCGAGCTGTACGAGAAGGGCGGCCGCGCCGAACTCGCCGACCAGGAGCGCGCCGAGATCGCCGTGATCCAGGCCTATCTGCCGCAGCAGATGTCGGACGACGAGATCAAGTCCGCCATCGCCGCCACCATCACCGAAACCGGCGCCGCCGGCATCAAGGACATGGGCAAGGTCATCGGCGCGCTGAAAGCGAAGTACGCCGGCCAGATGGATTTCGGCAAGGCGAGCGGCCTGGTGAAGGCGGCGCTGACGGGTTAGTGGCTCGCGCAACATAGCAAAGTCCGGCGCCGAGCACGGCCAACCTCGCCCCGCGTGCGGGGAGAGGTCGACCCGGCGTAGCGCAGCGAAGCCGGGGCGGGTGAGGGGGCGCCTCCGCGAGGCCGAGAGACATTGAGTCGCCGTACTACTCACAATTTGCTCAGTGCCCGCGTCGCCCCTCACCCCACCCCTCTCCCCGCAAGAGCGGGGCGAGGGAGCGCGCTGTACTGGGAGTTGGCTCTCTCAATGCGCCGCCGCGTTCGAGAACAGATTGATCACCGCCACTCCCGCAATGATCAGTCCGATGCCCACCAGCGCCGCGACGTCCAGCGGCTGGCCGAGCCACAGCCAGCCGATCGCCGAGATCAGCACGATGCCGATGCCGGACCACAGCGCGTAGGCGATGCCGACCGGGATGCTGCTCAGCGTCAGCGACAGGAAATAGAACGCGGTGGCGTAGCCGGCCACGACCAGCACCGACGGCAACAACACGGTGAAGCCCTGCGACGCCTTCAGCGCACTCGTCCCCGCCACCTCGGCAACGATCGCGACCAGCAAATAGACCCACTTCATCGATAGCTCCGTTCGGCCAACTCGCCTCGCGCTGGATTGCTTCCGCATCAGCACGAGGCGGTCGCAGGCTTAGTTCAATCGCAAGAAGAGTCGATGACGACCTTAGAGGTGTTTGGCGTCCGCCAGATTCACCGCCGTCATCCTGAGGCGCCCGCTGGGCCGCGCTATGCGCGGAACGGCGGGCCTCGAAGGATGGGCCGCGAGTCCTCGGCCGCATCCTTCGAGGCGCGCTGCGCGCGCACCTCAGGATGACGACTCAGCAAGTTAGTATGCCTCAATGCCCCATCGCCGGCTTGTCGCTTCGTTTGACGGTACGCAGCGACAGGGCGAGCGGCACCATCAAGCCGGCAATGACGCCGAGCGCGACGAACACGTCGAGATAGGCCATGATCGAGGCCTGGCCTTGCACCATCTGGCCGATGATCGCGGTCGCGGTGCCGGAGACGTTGCCGGTGGCATTCTGGCTTTTCAGGTAGTTCTGAATGTTGTTCAGCGTGTCGTGGTAGTAGGGATTCCACGCGCCGATATGCTCGACCAGGCGGCTGTTGTGGAATTGCAGCCGCTGCGCCAGCACGGTCTGGCTCACCGATACACCGATCGAGCCGCCGAAATTGCGCGCCAGGTTGATCATCGCCGAGGCCTGGTCGGTCTTGTTGGGCGGAATGCCGTCGTACGACGCGGTAGTGATCGGGATGAAGATCAGCGGCAGGCCGATGCCGAGATAGATGCGCGACAGCGCGAAGAACCAATAGTCGGCGTCCGGCGACATCCGCATCAGGTCGAACATGGCGCCGACGCAGATGCTGGCGCCGAGCGCGATCAGCCAGCGCGGCTGCACGGCCCCGAGCCTGCCGACCACCAGCATCATCGCCATGGTGACGAGGCCGCCCGGCGAGATGACGAGGCCGGCGAGCGTCGCCGTGTAGCCGAAGTCTTCCTGCAGCAGCTGCGGCACGATCTGCGTCGTGGCGATGAGCAGCGCGCCGGTTGCCAGCATGATGACGAAGCAGGTGCCGAACTGCCGCCCCGCCAGCATCTTGATGTCGATCAGCGGCTGCTTGCGCGTCAGCTCCCACGGCACGAACGCCAGCAGCGCCACCACCGAAATGATGGCGAAGGTGACGATGAAGCTGGATGAGAACCAGTCCTCGACCTGGCCGCGGTCGAGCACCACTTCGAGCGAGCCGAGGAACGCCGCCACCAGCGCGAAGCCGACAAAGTCGAAATTGAGCCCGTTGGCCCACAGCTTGGCCCACTCCTTCTTCTGCTGCTCGGACGAGGGGATGATGAAATAGATCAGCACCAGCGACACGATGCCGACCGGCACGTTGATCAGGAAGCACCAGTGCCAGGAGAGATTGTCGCTGAGCCATCCGCCGAGCGTCGGCCCGACCACCGGCGCCACCACCACGGCGATGCCGTACAGCGCGAAGCCCTGGCCGCGTTTCGACGGCGGAAAAGCTGCCGCGAGGATCGACTGCGCCACCGGCGTCATGCCGCCGCCGGCCAGGCCCTGCATCAGCCGGAAGAACAGCAGGGCGTCGAGATTCCAGGCGAAGCCGCACAGCAGCGACGACACCGTGAACAGCGCGATGCAGACCAGAAAGAAGTTCTTGCGCCCGAACATCGTGGCGATCCAGCCCGAGGCGCACAGCACGATCGAGTTGGCGACGAGATAGGTCGTCACCACCCACGAGGCTTCGTCGCTCGACACTGCGAGGCCGCCGGAGATGTAGCGCAGCGCCACGTTGGCGATGGTGGTGTCGAGCACCTCCATGAAGGTGGCGACCGACACCAGCACGGCGATCAGCCACGGATTGGCGCTGCCATATTCGCCTGCCGGCTCGGCCATGGTGCGGTCCTTGCTAACTCGCTTACTGACGCACGGTGACCCGCGGCACCACCGACATGCCGGGGCCGAGCCAGACGTCGGGCCGCTGATCGAAGGTGATCTTCACCGGCACGCGCTGCACCACCTTGACGTAGTTGCCGGTGGCGTTCTCGGCGGGCAGCAGGCTGAACGCCGTGCCGCTGCCGGCCTGGATGCTGTTGACGTGGCCGGGGAAGTCGCGGTCATAGGCGTCGACATGAATCCGCACCGGCTGGCCGACGCGCATCAGCTCGAGCTGCGTCTCCTTGAAGTTCGCCGTCACCCAGACGTCGAGCGGCACCAGCACCATCAGGGCCTGGCCCGGCGACGCCAGGGCGCCGACCGCGCCAGTCAGCTTGGCGATGCGGCCGTCGGTCGGCGCACGTAGTTCGGTGCGGGCAAAATTGGCATCGGCCTGCTCCTTCTGTGCCTGCGCTTGCTGAAGCTGAGCGCGCGCCTGCTCGACCTTGGCGTTGAGCACATCAATCTGTCGTTTGGCCGAGGTCAGCGCTGCGTCCGCCGCGGCCAACGCGGCCTGCTTGCTGGTGAAGTCGGATTGCGCCTGCTGGGCGCGTTGCACCGTGCCGGAGCCGGTCTTCACCAGGTCCTGATAGCGCTGGTTCTCGTCGCGGGAAAAGTTCAGGGCCGCCTGCGCTTCGACAACCTGCTTGTTGGCCTGTTCGATCTGCGACTGCTGCGCCGTGATCTGCGCCTTCGCGTCGTCGATCGAGGCCTGCGCCTGACGGATCTGCGCTGCCGCCTGGTCGACCGCGGCTTTGTAGTCGCGCTGGTCGATGGTGGCGAGCAGGTCACCGGCCTTGACCACCTGGTTGTCGGTGACTTTGACGGAGGTGATGGCGCCGTTGACCTGCGGGCTGATCAGCACCGGGCGCGAATCGATGAAGGCGTCGTCGCTGCTCTCGTAGTTTCGGGCGTGCAGCCACCACAGGATTCCGCCCGCAATCGCGGCAATGATCAGCACCAGCACCACGATGGCGCCGACCGGATGCTTGCGGATGAGACCGCGCAGCCCGCCGCCGGACTTCTCGCCTTTGTCGTCGCTGCCCTTGTCCGCGGCGTCGTCGCTTTGCTCCGGCTCCTTCTCGGCAGGCGATTTGCGATCGACCGGCGTGCGGTCCGATCGTGCTTCGGCGTCGCTTTTGGTGACCTTGGCCTCGTCTTGGTCCCGAGGCGGGGCGGGCCGCGGCTCGGACTCCTGGCCGGCGAGTTGAGAGGCGCGGCGAATATCCACCGGCGCGCGCTCCCTGTCGGCGACGCGGTCGCCGGCGATGGTGGTGTCCGTCCTGCTCATGGGCTTATCGACTCTCGCGCAAGCGAATAGTTGCGAAGCGTCCTAACGCTGCACTGCGGCAAGAGTTCCATCGCGGAAACGCGCATAATCACTGCTGCGCTGCAATAGAGGAGCGCATTTATGTGATCGGGCCGTGATGCATCGCGATTGACGTCCGACGCGATGCGGGTCTTAATTCATCAACTAACAAGTAATAATGATCAGGGAGGAGCGACGATGTCGATCTCCGGCCAATCCGACCCCGTGGTGCGTGCGGTCACGTTCGCCGATATCGCCGATGCGCTGGTGCAAGGCCTGCGCGATTTCCAGGCGGCGCCGTTTTACGGTCTCGCGTTCGGCGCCTTCTACGCCCTCGGCGGCGTCGCGATCCTCGGCTGCCTCACCTTCTTCCACATGGTCTATCTGGCTTATCCGCTCGGCGCCGGCTTCGCGCTGCTCGGCCCGTTCGTGGCGCTCGGGCTCTACGAGGTGAGCCGCCAGCGCGAGACCGGCCGCACGCCGTCGCCGCTGGCGCTGATCGGGCTGATGAGGAGCCGCAGCGAGCTGGGCTGGATGGCGTTCGTCACGCTGTTTCTGTTCGTGATCTGGATGTATCAGGTCCGCCTCTTGATCGCGCTGTTCCTCGGCATCGGCGCGTCGTTCGGCAGCCTGCAGGAGTTCATCTCGGTGGTGCTCACCACCAACGAGGGCCTGGTGTTCCTCGCCGTCGGCAATTGCGTCGGCGCGGTGCTGGCGCTGGTGCTGTTCTCACTGACGGTGGTGTCGTTTCCGCTGCTGCTCGAACGCGACGTCGATTTCGTCACCGCGATGATCACCAGCGTCCGCGCCGTCGCCAAGAGCCCGCTGCCGATGATCGCCTGGGCCGCCACCATCGTGGCGCTCTTGGTGATCTCCGCGCTGCCGTATTTCCTCGGGCTGATCGTAACGCTGCCGATCCTCGGCCACGCGACGTGGCATCTCTATCGCAAGCTGATCGCGCCGGCCGCGGCCGAACTGCCGCTGGACGCCGAGCCGGATGCGGCGGTCAACGACAACGTCATCGTCCTGCCGAGGGCGGCGCGGCAGTAAGCGGGAAGCCAAAGCGCCGCCGCCAGCTTACTGATAGGCGGCGACGATGTCCGACACGGCGCGCTCGAGCTGCTTGGCGCTCGAGCACTGCCGGACCAGATTGCAGAACGGCGCGTAGCGAAACATTTCGGAATCGCCCCAGCCCCAGCCCATGCGGCCTTCCGGGTTGAGCCAGACCACGCGCTTGGCGCGTTCGGAGATGGTGCGCAGAATGTCGGTGCGCGGATCGAGATTGTTGCTGCGGGCGTCGCCGAGCACGATCACCGTGGTCTTCGGCGTCACGCTGCGCAGCCAGCGCTTCTCGAAATCGGCCAGCGACGATCCGTAGTCCGACGAGCCGAACCCGACCTTGTCCATGATCTCTCGCATCGCCGCTTCCGGCTCCTGCCGGGCGAGGATGTCGCTGACCTCGATCAGGTGACCGGAGAAGGCGAACGAACGAACGTCGTCGACGACCTCGTGCAGGCTGTGGATCAGCAGCAGGAAGAAGTCCGAGACCTGCGCCACCGAACCCGAGACGTCGCACAGCGCGACGATCTGCGGCCGGTCGCGATGCCGCCTCTTCCACGCGGTGAGAAACGGGATGTTGCCCCAGGCGGCGTTGCGGCGAATGGTGCGGCGGACGTCGAGATGGCCGCGGCGCTGACGCTTGCGCGGTTTGCTGTAGCGCTCGCGCAGGCGGCGGGCGATGGCGCGGATCAGCTCCTTCATCTGCTCGACCTGGCGCCGCTCCAGCCGCATCAGCGGCGCGTTGCGCAGGATCTCGTGACGCAGGTTCTCGGCTTCCTCGCGGCCGTACAGCAGCAGCGCTTGCGACACCATCTCGCGCACGCTGTCGCGCAGGCCGTCGAGCGCTTTGGTGAGGCGTTCGGCCTGGGCCGGGTCGTCGATCTTGAGCTGATCGAGATCGTCGCGCAGCCGGCCGATGCCGAGCTCTTCCATCATCCGGCTTTGGAACAGCCCGCGCTGGGTGAAGTAGCGGATGTCGGATAGCGACGCCGCGTTGGCCGCGCCGGCGAGCGCCTGCGCGACGGCGGTGCGGTCTTGCGAAAGAAGCATCTGCGCCAGTTCGCCGAGTTCGGGCGCCGCGCCGCCTTCGCCGCCACTTTGGCCGGGCGTGCCGCCGCTGCCCGGCTGCGCCGGTGCGGCGTCCTCGGCCGGCTGATCGCGACCAGCCGCATCGTCCGCCGGGGCGGCCGGCTGCGGCCGACTGAAGAACAGATCGAAGCAGTCGCCGAGCGCCTGCTTTTCCTCCTGACTCTTGGCGAGAGTCAGCAACAAGGTGTCGCGCAGCGTCGTGCGGTCGGCGAAGCCGACATCCGCCACCGCGCGCATCGCATCGATACTTTCGGCGGGCGAGACGCGCACGCCGGCGCCGCGCGCCGCCCGGAAGAACCGGTGCAGCTCCTCGCGCATCAGCTGAACACGCCGTCGCGCCCGGCCCGGGCGATGAAGGTCGTCAGCTGCGGCTGCGCGGTTTCGATATCGGCCTCGTATTTCAGGAGCACGTTGAGCGTGTCCTTGACGGTCTGGTGATCGAGCTCCGCGGCCTGCAGCAGCACCAGCACGCGCGCCCAGTCGATGGTCTCGGAGACCGACGGCAGCTTCTTCAGGTCGAGCGCGCGCAGCTGGTTGATGAAGCCGACCATCTGCTTGCGCAAGGCGGCGCCGGCGCCGGGCACGCGGCTTTCGACAATACGCTCTTCCAGCTTCTGCTCGGGAAAGCCGATATGCAGATGCAGGCAGCGCCGCTTCAGCGCGTCGGAGAGGTCGCGCTCGCCGTTCGAAGTCAGCAGCACCAGCGGCTTGACCACGGCGCTGATGGTGCCGAGCTCGGGGATCGTCACCTGATAGTCGGACAGGATCTCGAGCAGCAGGGATTCGAACTCGGCGTCCGACTTGTCGATCTCGTCGACCAGGAGCACGCAGCCCTGCGGCTGCTCCAGCGCCTGCAGCAGCGGCCGCGGCTCGACGAAGTCCTTGGAAAAGAACACGTCGCCGAAATCGTGCAGCCGGTCGAGCGCGACCTTCAGCGTTCCGGCGTCGCCGAGCACTTCGCCGAGCTTGTCCTTGAGGATCTGGGTGTAGAGCAGCTGCTTGGCGTATTTCCACTCGTACAGCGCCTTGGCCTCGTCGAGGCCCTCGTAGCACTGCATGCGGATCATCTGCAGGCCGCGCCATTGCGCCAGCGCCTTGGCCAGTTCGGTCTTGCCGACGCCGGCCGGCCCTTCGACCAGGATCGGCTTCTCGATGCGCTCCGCCAGATACACCGCGGTCGCGATCTGGCGGCTGGCGATGTAGCCGACCGACGCCAGCCCTTCGGTGACGGCCTCGATGGATTGGATCGGCTGAGTCGCAGTCATTCGTGTTTGTCGCTCCGCGGAATTTCAGATGGGCCCGCCCCGCCGCTGCCAGCGCGCGCCGTCGGCGAGGACGTCGAACGCCGGGCACGAGCGAGCCAGCCGGATGACAGCCCTGTCATGACTTCATGGTTAGAGCAAGCCAGGGCGCGAGAGCGAGACGGCGTGATAAAGAGGGGAGAGGCCCTGTGGCAGCGTCTGCGGCGGGAAGAGATAAACGTGGGCAATCTTACTGACGCGGCGTGCGCTGCTATGGTGGCCGCCACCATCGTGGCGCTGCTGGCGATCTCGGCGCTGCCGTATTTCCTCGGGCTGGTGGTGACTCTGCCGATCCTCGCCCACGCGACGTCGCATCTGTATCGCAAACTGATCGCCCCGGCGGCGACGGAGATGCCGGGCGGGGTAGAGCCGAATTCGGCCGTCAGCGATAACATCATCGTACTGCCGAGGGCCGCGCGGCGGTGAGGCGACTGGGACTTCGCCAGTGAACCAAGGATGCTGATAGCATCCGGGTGCCGATTTGCCTTTTTCAACGGTCGCTTTCGCTTAGAGGCTTCGCGAGAGAACGTTAGCCCCGATCCGCTGTTTCTCATGTCCGTTTGTTGATCAAAGCCTTCATCCAGCTATGCACCTTGGCATCGCATTGCTGTTTCAGACCCAAAGAGGACATCATGCAATTGAGACCCGCGTGCACCACTATTCCGCGATCGCCGTGCCCGCAAATC
>NZ_BADD01000576.1 GCF_000333455.1 Rhodopseudomonas sp. B29 | reverse complement strand
CGTGCCGCTTCGACGTCCTGCTTGCGGCCGAGCGCCTTGCCGAGGATCTGCTCGAGCATCACCGAATCGGCGCGGAGCTGCAGCCAGCTCAGATGCGACAGCGTCGAGTTGACGATGGCGTCGGCACAGATGTTGTAGAGTTCGAGATCGACATCGCCGAGCACGCGCTGCAATTCGACATAGCGCTGTGAATGGCGCAGCGCGATATGCAGCACCTCGTGGGCGACAAGGCCGACCTGCTCGGGTAACGGCAGCCGATCGAACGCCGCTGCGTAGTAAACGGTGGTGCCGTCGGTCACCGCCGCCGGTGCATCGTCCGGTGCGTCCGGCGGCAGATCGCGATGTTGCACCCACAGCGCCAGGCCGCCGGTCGACGGCGCAAATTCGACCATGCGCTGGATTGCGCGCGTTCCGCGGTGGCAATACAGCGCATAAGTCTCAGGCATCGAGCGCGTCCATCTGGCGGCGCTCGCCGTAGCGGGCGTAAGCGGGGCTGTCGAGGATCGCGCCCTCGAGGCCGTTCTCCAGCGCGCGCTGCATCAACAGCTCCATCGCCAGCGTCTGCGCCTCCCGGATCGGCAGCCGCACCGAGCTGCGGATATCCGGCAACTGCTCGACGATCTCCAGCGCGCGCGCCAGCGTCGGCGCATCGCTGCACGCCGCCATCAGCCCGTACAGCATGCCGTACAGCGCATCGAGCGATTTCGGCAGCAGCGCCGCGGTGTCGGGACCGGGACGCGCCGCCAAGAGCTTCACCACGTCGGCGCCGGACTGGATCTCGCGCAGCACGCCGAAGAACTCGGCGGCATTGGCGGCTCCGATGCGGCCCTGCACGAAAAGCCGCTTGGCGTGGTCGGACAGGCCGGACTTCAGCACGTTGCTGATATCCTCCCAGCCGCGGGGCGAGGCGCCAATCAGGTGATCGCCGTTGAGCTGCGCCTGGGTATCGTCGAGCTTGTCGGGGCGCACCTTCAAGTAAGCCATCACCTCGGGGGCGAAGTCACGCGAGATCGCGTGATTGAGGAACGCCTCGATCGCGGTCTGCACATTGAAATGGAACATGCGGTCGGCCAGCGCCGTCCCCATGTCGTGGCTGATGGCGCCGTGGAAGCTGGCATTCCCGGCCGCCACCACCTGCCAGCCGTCGGGCAGGTGATAATTGCCAACGCGGCGGTCGAGGATCAGCGAATAGGCCGAGATCTGCAGCCGCTGATCGGCGGCGGTGAGTTCGTCGAGAAACAGCAGGCCCTCGGGCTGGTCGGCGCTCGGCAGAAACTCCGGCGGAAACCACACCGTCTTGGCGAGGCCCTCATCCGCATAGATGGCGCCGCGAATATCCACCGGCTCGATCGTGGTGAGCCGCAGATCGACCAGCGGAATCCGATAATGCTCGGCGACCTGCTTGACGATCGACGACTTGCCGACGCCGCGCGTGCCCCACAGCATCGAGGCGCGGCGGCGCAGCAACGGCTCGGCATATTGCTCGATCAGCGCCGCCTTCGCCGCTGCGATCGAGACCGGAGG
>NZ_BADD01000577.1 GCF_000333455.1 Rhodopseudomonas sp. B29 | reverse complement strand
CACCAGAGCGACCGGCCCGGCGGCGATGTCGCCGGCCGCAAACACCGCCAGATCGCTGCGGTTTTCACAGCCCCGCCATACCACCGCCAGCAGCCAGCCGTCGGCCTCGGCGGCATCGGGGCTGCGCGGCACGAACACCGGCTCGCCGATCGTGTCGCCGGGCGACAGCAGATAGCGGCCGCAGCGCTGGCCGTCGCCATCGACATGCACCAGGCCGGAGAGCTGGCCGAGCGTCGGCGTCTCCGGATTGGCGCAGGCGTACCAGCCGTGGCGGCTCCTCAGCCCGGCGCGGCGCTCGTCGATGCGCGGAAACTCGCCGCTGATGTCGTCCAGATAGGTGCGGCTGAAGCCGTTGGTGTTGCCGGCGAGGTCGAAGCTCCATCGGCACAGCCGGGCGCGGCCTTTTTCCGGATCCGTGCGGCGGCCGTCCGGATGGGTGAACAGCGGCGCCTCTTCGGACTGCATCACGTCGGCGATGATTTTGGTGCCGTCCTCCCAGGCGTTCATCACATGGAAGACGAAGCAGGCCTCGCCGCGGAACCAGCGGATGTCGCGCGTCGTGCCGGAGCGCTTCATCACGCCGATCCAGGAGCCCTTGCGCGGGTCCCAGGCATAGGGCGGGCGCCCGCGCATCGCGCGCCAGATGCTGCCGGTCAGCGGCAGGATCGGGAACAGCACATGGTGCTCGGTGACGATGAAGTCGTGCACCATCGCCGCATACGGCGCCTTGAAGCGCTCGTAGCGCGTCACGCGGCCGGAGGCGTCGATCGCGCCGAACGACATCGTGCGTTTCAACGGGCCGTCGGCGTTGTAACCGAAGAACAGCATTTCGCCGGTGACCGGATCGATCTTGGGATGCGCGGTGAACGGGCCTTTGAGCGCGCCGCCATAGGAGTGATAGCCGCGCGTCGCCAGCGTGCCGGGTTCGATCTCGGTCGGCAGATGCGCCTCTTCGAGCGCCAGCAGCTTGCCGGCGTGGAACACGATGTTGGTGTTGGCGACGCCGCCGTCGTCGGGCGCCGAGGCCGGCGAGTCGGGTAGCTTCAGATTGTATTCGCCGTAGAGCGGCCGGCCGGCCTCGTGCTCGGCGAGCCATTTCGGCGTGCGCACCCAGCGATTGCGATAGGAGGCGCGGCCGTTCTCCAGATGAAAGGCGTGCAGCATGCCGTCGCCGAAGAACCAGTGCGCGCGCGGCGAAAAGAACTGCGGATTGGCGCCGTTGCGATACAGCGTGCCGTTCAGCTCGCGCGGCAGCTCGCCCTTGATCGGCAGATTCGGCGCGTCACATTCCATCGGGATCGGCGCGAGATTGTCGCACGCATCCGGAATGCCTGTGGGCTGCAGCATCGTGAGCTCCTGGCGAGCGGTTAGTTCAGCGCAAGTAATCGTCCGAACGGTTGCTTGGTCGCAGCAAAGGCTTCCGGCACCGCCCAAATCACCGGAGATCGCGGCCGAAAGTCCGCCGGGCCTTCGAGATCGGTCAGCACCACGGTGATGTCCGGCCGATGGCGGTCGGCTTCGGCGAGCAGCGGCGAGAAATCGGTTCCGCCGCCGCCGGAAAATTCGATCTCCGACAACTCGAAGCGCTTGCCGGGTTCGTAGAACGTCACCTGGCGCACGCGCTCGTCGCCGATGATCAGCACCAGGCCCGCTTCCTGCCGCCGCGTGATCGCCTCGATCTCGCGGGCGAAGCGCTGCATCAGGTCGTCCTCGATCGAGCCCGAAACGTCGACGATCAGCGCCAGCTTCGGTTCGTTCTTGCTCGGCGAGAATCCCGGCTCGAACGGCATGCGGTGATGGCCGACGCGGCCCTGATTGGCGATGTAGGAGCGGGCAGGGCGCGACCAGGTCAGCGCCGGCTTGCGGGCCAGCCCGCGCGCCAGCTGGACACGCAACACCTGCGCCCACGGCGTGCGGCTGTGCGGCAGGTCGGCGATCAGCGTGCGCAGCATCGAGAACGCGCCGTCGCCGGCATGGCCGCGCAGGATGCGTTCGCTCCACTCGCGGGCGTTTTCGGCCTCGGCTTCGGGCCGCGATTGCGACTCCGCGCTCGGCACCAGATCGCGCTCGCCCCTTTTGCCGAGTTCGCGCACCTTGGCGGATTTCTCCCCGTCGGCGCGCATGTTGGTAGTTTGCTCGGAGGACTCGGAGGTCTGCTGCTCGCCGCCTTTGCCGGCATTGTCCGACTGCGCGCCGGCCTGCGAGCCGCTGCCGGATTCTCCTG
>NZ_BADD01000578.1 GCF_000333455.1 Rhodopseudomonas sp. B29 | reverse complement strand
CGAGGTGGTGGCGAGCGGACTGCCGGACAGCGCCCGCGTCAGCGTCGATTGCACCGTGATGGTCGGCAGCGAGCCGCCGTTCTGCTGATACACGTCGGCCTGAAAGCCGGCTGAGAAGCTGGTCAGTTCGACATCGCTCCAGCTGCCGCCGCCGAACTGCGACGACGTCGCGCTGAAACCGCCGTACAGCGACAGACGATCGTTGAGATCGACCGTGAGCGGGATGTCGAGCCCGGCGCCGCGGCTCGCCGGCAGCGACAGCGAAGTCGGCACCGCGGTGAAGCGCGACAGAGACGACAGCGTCAGACCGATATTGTCGCCGAAGCCGACCGACAGCACGCCGGCCGGGACGCTGGAGTAATAGCTGCGCAGATCGAGATAGACGTTGGGCTGCTGCGGCGCACCGTCGTCTTCGTCGTCAGCGTCCTTGGCGAGGGCTGCGCCGCCGAATTGCAGCACGAACAACGTCAGCATCAGGCTGCCGCAGGCGCCATACCGCACTCGCTCTGTCCAACTAGACGCCACGCCGCGACCCCACGCCCACCGTGCCGGCGTGACGGTCGCCGCGCCGGCGGCCGTTAGTAAGCCACAATGAGCCGGCCTGCGGCAACCGCATCAAGCGGCCGAGCGGGTTTTGGCTTGGGATAGCGGCTTTGCGGTCGCAGTCGCCCGGAGCTGGCGCACGACGCCCTGGCCGAGGCGCAGCAGGAAACGGAGCCAGCGCCTCGCCAGCCAGGTCGGGCCGTGCGAAGTGGACAATTTGCGCAAGTGAAACGCTTTGGTCTTGGAGCGGGCATCGACGGCCGATTTGACCGGATCGGCGTAGTAGGCAGCGATCTTGTCCACGCTCATGCCGGGTGTGGACAGCCATTGCGGGATGTAGGCGTGGCACAGCCGCTCGACGTCGGTGAAGACCTTGTCGGTGCCGGTGCCGCCGGCCGGGCAGGAGGTGGCGAAGGCGTCGCCGACGAGCACGATGCCGCGCTGCACATGGCCCTGGGCCTCGTAGAGGTCGGCCGGGCGGATACGGATCGGGCCAATTACTTTGAAGTCGCCGGTGACGCGCTCGAGCCGCGGCATCAGCTTACGCAGCGCCACTTCGGGCGTCTCGCGCATCAGCGTGAACCACGGATCGTCGAGCGGCCGGTAGACCATCAGATTGGCGCGCATCGAAGCGCCGATCGGGAACAGCGTCATGTACGCCATGCGATCGCGGGCGCGCTCGGCGTAGTAGGTCATGGCCGGGAAGTCGAATGCCGGGCGTCCGAGCGGCGCGAGGTCGAACCCGATGGTGATGGAATGCGAGGCGCTGATGACCTGGCTTTCGATGCCGAGCGTGCGGCGAAGGCCCTTGTTGAGGCCGTTGGCGACCACCACCAGCCGCGCCGAAATCTCCTGGCCGTCGGACAAGGTCACCCGCTGACGATCGTCAGACGTCGCGACCGCGACTGCCTTTTGCGGAAATGAACGCACGCTGGCTGGGATCTCGGCGCGCACCGCGTTGACGAGGTCGTGGTAGTGCACGCCGAGGTTCTCGCTC
>NZ_BADD01000579.1 GCF_000333455.1 Rhodopseudomonas sp. B29 | reverse complement strand
CATCGTGCGGGCATCTCCACCGCCAAAACCGTGATCTACGCGCTCGCCGGCGCCGGTGCGCTCGGCGGCCTCGCCGGCGCGCTGATGCTGCTCGGTGAGCAATACGCGCTGAAGGACGGTTTCTCGTCGGGCTACGGCTTCGACGGCCTCGTCGCGGGACTGCTGTCGCGCGGCTCGATCCCCGGTGTGATCGCCGCCTCGCTGCTGTTCGGCTTCATGCGCTCGGGCGGCATCAACATGGAGATGGTCGCCGCTGTGCCGACCGCTTTGGTGGTGGTGATCCAGGGCCTCATCGTGATCACGCTCGCCGGGGCGACGCTTTTCATCGAGAAGTGGGAGCGCAAATGACCTGGGAGCTGTTTGCCGTCTTCCTCGGCTCGTCGATCCGCCTCGCCACACCGCTGTTACTTGCCGGCATCGGCGAGATGGTCAGCGAGCGCGCCGGCGTCCTCAACATGAGCATCGAGGGCATGATGCTGATGTCGGCCTTCGCCGCCGCGGTCGGCGCCTGGGCGACCGGCGATCCGCTGGTCGGATTGTTGATCGGCATCATCTCGGTGGTGCCGGTGGCGCTGCTGCAGGCGTTTCTCAGCAACACGCTGCGGGCCAACCAGATCGTCTCCGGCATCGGCATCAACATCCTGGTGCTGGGCGCCACCACGCTGGCCTATCGCGAGATTTTCGGCGCACGCTCGCGCGCCGAGATCCCCGGCCTCGCCAAGATCAAGCCGCCGCTGCTCGGCGATATTCCGATCATCGGCCCCGCGGTGTTCGAGCAGGTCTGGCTGCTCTACGCCGGCATCGCGATTATCATCATCACCGCGCTGGTGCTGCGCTACACGTCGCTCGGCCTCGCCATCCACGCCGCCGGCGCCGAGCCGAAGGCAGTCGACAAGTCCGGCCTGTCGGTGACGGCGGTGCGCTATGGCGTCGTGGTGTTCGCCGGCTTTATGGCGTCGCTGGCCGGAGCTTTTCTGTCGATCGGCGACATCCACACCTTCACCGAGGGCATGACCCGCGGCGCGGGCTATCTGGCGATCGCCTCGGTGATCTTCGGCAAATGGCGGATCGGCGGCACGACGCTGGCGTGCCTGCTGTTCGGCGCCGCGACGGCGCTGCAATTCCAGCTGCCGGCGCTCGGCGTCAACGTGCCGAACGCGCTCTTGATCATGCTGCCCTATCTGCTGGCGCTGCTCGCCGTCGGCGGGCTGGTCGGCCGTCAGATGGCGCCGGCCACCTTGGGTGAGCCGTATCGGCGCTGAGCCAGCGCCGACGGCCGCAGCATGAAGCGGTCGAAATACGCGGCAAGTTCGGCGGTGGCGTCCAGTGGCAGCACCTGCGCCACATACTGGTCGGGTCGCACCACCACCATGCAGCCGGCGCGGCGGTCGATGCCGCGCAGATCGAAGATGTCCTGTCCGGACTTGAAGTCGGGACAGAACATCTTCTCGTAGTCGGTGAGGCCGTAACGGCCCTTGGCGGGCCGCAGCAGCACCGGCATCGCGGCGATATCGAGCTCGCGATGCCGCTGCTGGAATACCGCCCGCAGATCGATGATGCCGTCGATGTCCTCGTCCGGGCTGGTGTAGTTCAAGAGCGGTGATTGCGGCGTCTCGAGCAGAAACCGGCACAGCGACTGGATCGCGGAGCCGGGCGTGGCCGGATCGCTGCTATCCGCGAAGGCGTAGATGCGGAAGCGGCCGTCGGCGCGGCCGACATGGCCGAGCTGCATCGGCCGCGCATCGGCGAGCCGGATCACCGGCGCCGAATGGAAGCGCGTGCCGACTCCAAACCCGGTGGCGAGATGCTGGTGATCGGCATCGCCGGTCAGGATCGACGGCGCGTAGTGGGTCGCCGTGCCGGCGGTGTAACGGTCGTGGCGCACGAAGTAGTTCTGGGTCGCGGCCGCATCGGCCTTGCCGCCGTCGGCTTTCGCCGAGGCGAGCAGCGTCGCCCATTCGCGGTCGAAGTCGATCAGCTCCTTGGCGATGGCGCGGCGCTCCGCCGAGTAGCTGTGCAGCAGCGACGCATCGCAGCGCCCCCGCAGCACCGCGGCCAGCTTCCAGCCGAGATTGAAGGCGTCCTGCATCGACACGTTCATGCCCTGACCGGCCTTGGGGCTGTGGGTGTGGCAGGCATCGCCGGCAATGAACACGCGCGGCAGCCGGCTGCCGACCTCGCTCTCCGGCACGTCGTCGAACTTGTCGGTGAGACGCTGGCCGATCTCGTAGACCGACCACCATGCCACCTGTTTCACGTCGAGACTGTAGGGCTGCAGGATGCGCTGCGCCTTGGCGATCAGATCGTCGGCGGTGAGGTTCTTCTGCGCCACCCGCTCGTCGGCTTCCAGCCGCGTCAGCTCGACATAGATCCGGAACAGATATCCGCCTTCGCGCGGGATGATCAGCAGGCTGCCGTGCTGCGCCGATTGGATCAGCGCCTTGCAACGGATGTCCGGAAAGCTGGTGGTCGCCAGCACATCCATCACGCCCCAGGCGTGGTTGGCGGAATCGCCGCGCAGCTCGCGGCCGATTGCGGTGCGCACCGCGCTACGCGCGCCGTCGCAGCCGACCACATAGCGGGCCCGAACGGTCTCTTGCTGCCCTTGATGCGCGTCGTCGAGCCGCTCCAGCGTCACCGCCGAGTTGTCGCCGTCCGGCTGCAGTGCCACCAGGCGCCGCGCGTAGTACGGCTGGAGCTTGGCAGCCGAGCGGCGCATCACGTCGAGAAAGAAATCGTGGACCCGCGCCTGGTTGAGCACGACATGCGGAAACTCCGACAGGCCGTCTTCGACATCCTGCACCCAGCCGCTGCGGACGATCGCATCGGGCCGCTGCGGGTCCAGCTTCCAGAACGTCGTCTCGTTGATCCAGCAGGCTTCCTTCAGCACGCGCTCGCTGAAGCCGAAGGCCTCGAACATCTCCACGGTGCGGCAGGCGATGCCGTCGGCCTGGCCGAACTGTAGCGGACCGGGCTTCTGTTCGATGATGCAGGTGCGGATGTCGGAAAACTGCGCCAGCTGCGCCGCCAGCGCCAGCCCGGCCGGCCCGCAGCCGACGATCAGCACGTCGACATCGCTCGGCACTGGCCCGCCCGCGCCCGGCGCCGGCGTTCGTGCTGCCGGATCGATGATCTCGGGATCGCCGGGTTCGAAGCCTTCGACATGAAACTGCATGGTTTCCTCCGTGCCGGCGCGCTCGTTCGTATCCCCACGTTCGAGGGAGGGCTTGCCGATATCATAAGTATGCTGATAATCAGTATGCTAGTCAATCGCGTCAACGCGGAGGGTTGGAATGACGGCCACGCAGGACATGCCGGGGCATCTGGCGCGCCGGTTTCAGCAGATCGCGGTGGCGGTGTTCCTGGCCGAGGTCGAGCGCGCCGGGTTCGACCTGACGCCGGTCCAATACGCTGCGCTGGCGGCAGTCGCCGACCAGCCGGGGATCGATCAGGCGACCCTCGCCGGGCTGATCGCCTATGACCGCACTACGATCACGGGCGTGGTCGACCGCCTCACCCAGAAAGGCCTGATCGAGCGCCGCGCTAACGCCGCCGATCGCCGGGTGAGGGAGCTGCACATCACCTCTGACGGAAGCCGCACCCTTCGTGCCGTCACACCGGCTGTCGAACAGGCCCAACAGGTGATGGTGCAGGGGCTGAGCGCAAAGGAAGCAGGCGAACTGGTGCGCTTATTGAAGAAGGCGGTTGCCAGCGGCAATGAACTCAGCCGTGCGCCGCTGCGGGACGAGGCTGTTGCCGAGCGGTAGATCGTTCGATCGATGTTGCGGGTTAAAGCGTTTTCGAGCGAAGTGGGGACCGGTTCGCGTGAAGAAAACGCGTCAAGCTAGAAGCTCTACGATCGATTCGGCGCGAAGATCTTGTGTCGCTTCGCCATCAGGAAATCGGCGAACAGGCGGCTGAGCGGCTGCGGCGTGCGCTGCGCCTTTCTGATCAGCGCGACCGGGCGGGAGAAATTCTTGTCGTTGATGCGGCGGCTCTTCAGCGTCGGCTCAGCGATGATCTCGCGCGCCGAGGCCGGCAGCACCGTCAGGCCGATGCCGGCGCGAACCATGGCGATCGCCGTCATCATGTAGGTGGCTTCCGAAGCCGGCGCGGGTAGCAGCCCCGCGCGGTTGAAGGCGAGATCGGTCACCGCTCGCACGCTGGTGCCTTGGTCCATCATCACCAGCGGATAGTTGGCGAGCACGCGCGCGGTGATACGCGGCTGCTCGCCGATCGGATGGCCGGCCGGATAGACCACGCGCATCTCGTCGTGCGCAGTGAACAGCGTTTCGACATCGGGAAAGTCGACCTCGCCGCCGGTGAGGCCGAGATCGACTTCCTCGGAGCGAACCAGTGCCAGCACGCGGCTGGCGATGACGTCCTTGAGCACGAAGGCGATGCCGGCATTGCCGGCGCGAAATTCGGCGATGACGTCCGGCAGCACGCCGGCCGCGAACGATGGTAGCGCAGCGATGCGCACCACGCCGCGGCGCTCGCTGGCGACGCCGCGCGCATCGCCGAGCACCGAGTCGAGGTCCTGCAGGATGCGCTCGAGCGCCGGCAGCAGATCGCGCCCCATCCGCGTCAGCGTCACCGAGCGCGGATTGCGGTCGAGCAGACGCACGCCGAGCGCGTCCTCGAGCCGTTTGATCTGCACCGTCAGGGTCGGCTGTGAGATGTGCAGCCCTGCGGCCGCCTGGGTGAAGCTGCCGAGCTTGGCCACGGCGATGAACGAGCGGAGTTGGCGAACGTTCACATCCATAGAGTTTCTCTATCCGTGCAATTGAAACAATTCAATTGCCTAATCCGATCCGCCGGGCTCAAGTCCGCCGCAATCGCCGGGACGACCCGGCCGTGTGATCGTGGGTGAGGAAATGAACAGCTTGGCGTTGCTCGGCGTCGCGACCATCGTGGTGCTGCTTACGGTCATCATGACCAAGCGGATGTCGCCGCTGATCGCCCTGATCCTCATCCCCATCATCGCCTGCCTGATCGGCGGCTTCGGCTGGAACACAAGTAAGTTCATCGTCAGCGGCCTGCAAAGTCTCGCACCCGTGGTCGGCATGTTCGTTTTCGCGATCCTGTTCTTCGGCGTCGTCACCGATGCCGGCATGCTCGATCCGATCATCGACCGCATCCTGCGCACCGTCGGCACGCGGCCGACGCGGATCGTGATGGGCACGACGCTGCTGGCGCTGCTGATTCATCTCGACGGCTCGGGCGCCGTCACCTTCCTGATCACCATCCCGGCGATGCTGCCGCTGTACGACCGGCTTGGTATCGACAAGCGCATCCTGGCCTGCGCGGCCTCGCTTGCTGCCGGCGTCAACTTCCTGCCCTGGACCGGCCCGATGATCCGCGCCTCGGCGTCGCTCAAGCTCCCGATTCCCGAGATCTTCAATCCGCTGATCCCGGTGCAGCTCGTCGGCATTGTC
Source organism: Rhodopseudomonas sp. B29 (assembly GCF_000333455.1). Classification (GTDB taxonomy): domain Bacteria; phylum Pseudomonadota; class Alphaproteobacteria; order Rhizobiales; family Xanthobacteraceae; genus Rhodopseudomonas. The sequence goes on along the minus strand of NZ_BADD01000579.1, from coordinate 20,570 downwards.
TTCATCTTCGCGGTGTCGTATTGGCTCGGCCGGCGCGAAGAGAAGCGACTCGGGCTGGAGAAGGGCGCCTCGATCGAGTTGACGGCGCGGCGCGAATTGACCGACGCCGAGAAGGCGCTACGCCGGCCGCGGAATTTCTGGATCAACATCGTGCTGACCGTCGTGGTGCTCGGCACCATGGTGGCGCTCGGCGACAAACTCACGCCTGCGATCGTGTTCATGATCGGAGCGTGCCTGGCGCTGCTCATCAACTACCCGAATGTCGATGCCCAGCGTCAGCGCATCGATGCCCATGCCAAGGCGGCGCTGCTGATGGCATCGATCCTGCTCGCCGCCGGCGTGTTCACCGGCATCATGCAGGGCTCGGGCATGCTCAAGGCGATGGCGGAGGGGGCGGTCGGTTTCGTGCCGGCCAGCGCCGCCAAGTTCATGCCGGTCGCGCTCGGCGTGCTGTCGATGCCGCTGAGCCTGCTGTTCGATCCCGACTCGTTCTACTTCGGCGTGCTGCCGGTGGTGGCCGAGGTCGGCGGCCAGCTCGGCGTTGCCAAAGTCGAACTGGCGCAGGCCGCGTTGCTCGGCCAGATGACGACCGGCTTTCCGATCTCGCCGCTGACACCAGCGACCTTCCTGGTCGTCGGCCTCACCGGCATCGACCTTGCCGATCATCAGAAATTCTCGATACCCTTTCTGTTCGGCGCGACGCTGGTGATGACGCTGGCCTGCGTGGTGTTCGGCGTCTTCACCCTGTAGGGGCATAGTCATGCGGACGATCCGGATCGGAGCAGGCGCGGGCTATTCGGGCGATCGCATCGAGCCCGCGGTCGAACTCGCCGAGCACGGCGAGCTCGATTACCTGGTGTTCGAATGCCTGGCCGAGCGCACCATCGCGCTGGCCCAGGCCGCCAAGCTCAAGGATCCGTCGAGCGGCTACGATCCGCTGCTGGCGGCGCGGATGAAAGCGGTGCTGCCGGCCTGCCGCGCAAACGGTGTGCGCATCGTCACCAATATGGGCGCTGCGAATCCGGTTGCGGCGGCCGAAGCGACACGCACGATCGCGCGGCAGCTCGGGCTGCAAGGCGTCAAGGTCGCGGCCGTCACTGGCGATGACGTGCTGAAAGAGACGCGCGAGAGTGCGGCTGCGCTCGACGTCGGCGGCACGACGCACGATCTCGGCAACCGCATCGTGTCGGCCAACGCGTATCTCGGCGGCGGCGCCATCGCGCAGGCGCTGGCGGCGGGCGCCGACATCGTCATCACCGGCCGCGCCGCCGACCCGTCGCTGTTTCTCGGGCCGCTGCTGCACGAATTCGGCTGGGCGCTCGATGATTGGCCGCTGCTCGGCAAAGGCATCCTGGCCGGGCATCTGCTCGAATGTGCCGGCCAGATCACCGGCGGCTACTTCGCCGATCCGGGCCACAAGGATGTCGCCGGGCTGGCGCGGCTCGGCTTCCCGATCGGCGAAGTGCGCGAGGACGGCGATCTTGTGATCACCAAGGTGGCGGGCTCGGGCGGCGCGGTGACGGCCGCGACCGTCAAGGAGCAGCTGCTCTACGAGATCCACGATCCGGCGCGCTACTATCAGCCCGACGTGATCGCGGATTTCTCGCAGGTCCGCGTCGAGGAGATTGCTCCCGACCGCGTGCGGATCACCGGCGCGACCGGACATCCCAAGACCGGCGAGCTGAAAGTCTCGGTCGGCTATGTCGACAGTTATGTGGGCGAAGGCCAGATCTCCTATGCGGGGCCGGGCGCGGTGGCGCGCGGCCGGCTGGCGCTGGATATCGTGCGCGAGCGCCTGGCGCTGGTCGGCGTCAAGCTGAGCGAGCTGCGCGCCGACCTGATCGGCGTCGACGCGCTGCATGGCGATCAACTGTCGGCCGGGCCCGAGCCTTACGAGGTTCGCGTGCGCGTCGCCGGGCGGGCCGAGACGCTGGCCGAGGCGATGCGGGTCGGAGAAGAAGTCGAGACGCTGTACACCAACGGTCCGGCCGGCGGCGGCGGCGCCTGGAAATCGGCGCGCGAGGTGATCGCGGTCGCTTCCAGCTTCATTCCGCAGGCGCAGGTCGCGCCAGCGATCCAGATTGTCGAATCCTGACCTCCGCTGGCGACGAGAGCCGATCATGAAGTTGCGCGACATCGCCCACTCCCGCACCGGAGACAAGGGCAACACCTCCAACATCTCGTTGATCGCCTACGATCCGGCCGATTACGACGCGCTGCGGAACTACGTGACGGCCGAGCGGGTCAAGCAGCATTTCGGCGACATCGTCACCGGCGAAGTGACGCGCTACGAACTGCCGAACATCGCGGCGCTTAACTTCGTCATGACCGGCGCGCTCGGCGGCGGCGTCACGCGGTCGCTGGCCCTCGACGCCCACGGCAAGTCGCTGAGCTCGGCGCTGCTGAATATGGATGTTCCGGAGGCGGTCCGAAGAGCTGCTAACCGGTCCTGAATTATCTCCCACGTCATGCCCGGCCTTGTGCCGGGCATCCACGAAGCCGCGAAAAGGACGTAGATGGCCGGGACGAGCCCGGCCATGACGAAGTTAGACCGGTCTACTCAAAAAGTTCGAGCCCGGCGCGGGGGGCGCACCGGGCTCGGTCTTGCGATGCAGAGGAGACTTTCTCTTACGCGGCCCGCACCGTGGCAAGGAACTTGGCGAGTTCGCTCTTCAGGCGGTTGCTGTCGCCGGAGAGAGATTGCGCAGCGGACAACACCTGCGAGGAGGCCGAGCCTGTCTCGCTGGAGCCGCGCTCGACGTCGCTGATGTTCGCCGACACTTGCTGCGTGCCCTGCGACGCCTGCTGCACGTTGCGGGAAATCTCCTGCGTGGCGGTGCCTTGCTCTTCGACCGCGGAGGCGATGGTCGAGGAGATCTCCGACAGCTTCTCGATGGTGCCGCTGATCTCGCGGATGGCGTCGACCGACTCGTGAGTCGCGCCCTGGATGCTGGAGATCTGCTGGCTGATCTCGCCGGTGGCCTTGGCGGTCTGCTCGGCGAGAGCCTTCACTTCGGCCGCCACCACGGCGAAGCCGCGGCCGGCGTCGCCCGCACGTGCCGCTTCGATCGTGGCGTTGAGCGCCAGCAGATTGGTCTGCCCCGCGATGGTGTTGATCAGCTCGACCACGTCGCCGATCCGCGCCGCTGCCTTGCTGAGTTCGCCGACGCGATCGTTGGTCAGGCGTGCCTGATTGACCGCTTCGGTGGCGATGCGGGCCGATTCCTGGACCTGCCGGCTGATCTCGTTGACCGACGACGACAGTTCTTCGGTCGCCGAGGCCACCGATTGGACGTTGGCCGAGGCCTGTTCGGACGCTGCTGCCACTGTGGTGGTGAGCTCCTGGGTGCGCTCCGCCGTCGAGCTCAGCGTCTTGGCCGAGGCCTCGAGTTCGGTGGAGGCCGAAGAGACGGTCTCGACGATCTCCCCGACCGCAGCCTCGAAGCCATCGGCGAGCTGGACCATCTCGGCCTTGCGGCGCTGCGCCGCGATCTGCTCCTGGCGGGCTTGCGCTTCCGCCTCTTCGCGCGCCTTCTGCTCGGCGTTCTTGCCGATGATCACCACGGTCTTGGCGATGTCACCGACTTCGTCGCCGCGGTTCGCGCCGGGGATCTCGGCGTTGACTTCGCCGCCGGCGATGCGGGCCAGCGCGCCGTTGAGGCGGGTCAACGGTCGGGCGACGCCGATGAAGGTGAAGATCACCGAGCCGATCAGCGCCAACATTACCGCGCAGGCCACCGCGAAGCTGACACGATTGGCCTGCGCGAGTTCGGCTGCGGCGTCGTCCTTGGCTTCGCGATATCGCGTGCTGGACACGTCCACCGCCGCTCGCATCAGCTCGATGGCTTGGTTGGCGACCGCCAGCGAGCTGGCTGTTTGCTCGATCCGGATGGTTTCCGTCTTGAGAGCTTCGGCGGTCCGTTCGCCGAAGGCTTTCTCGATCGCGACGAGTTGATCCGACGCCGCGATGATCGCCTTGTCGGTCGTCAGGCCACGCAGCCTGCCGAGTGCATTACCCAGCTCGGTGGTGCCAGCCTCGATCACCTTCTTCTGGGCTTCTTCTGCCGTCGCCGTGAACCGCCAGGTTGCTGCTCGCACAGCGTTGAAGTGGGCGTCGGCTTCGTACATGGCCTTCTCGATCTCGGTCCGGTTGCTCGCCGTGGTCACCGCCGGCGAGGCGCGCAGTGCTTCGAAGCTCTTGCGCCAATCGGCCGACAGCGCGTTGCGCTTGGCAATGACGTCGAAGCCTTGTCGGATCGTCGCAACCAGGGCGGTGATGCCTTTCTCGTAGTCCTTGGCTAATGTCCCGATCTTCTCCAGGCGTTGGCGGGTTTCCGGCCGCATTGTGCGAGCGATTGCGCCGTCGAGCTCCTTGTTGGTGCGGGCGCTGGCTTCGGCCAGCATTGTGAACGGCTTGTCGAGCTCCGCCGGAGTTTTCGCGAGCCGGATGTCGCGCGCGGCGAGTTGCATCCGCCGCAACCCGATATTGGCTTCGAGCGAATGCTCATTGATGTATTGCTGCCTGTCGGCGGTTTTGTTGGCCGCCTCGATCGCGCGTTCGGCGATGATCTGGTTGACGAGCATGCCGCCGCTGAGCAGCACTCCGACCAAGCCCGCCAGTCCGAGTTTATTTCCGATCCGATCGAATTTCATCGCGCGACGTCTTTCTCGCTGGGTTCCGAAGATGGAGTGCATGAGGCTTGGAACCGGGCGATTAGTAATAAGTAAAACCAGATACCCGTAGGAGTACCGGCAGGCGCGCCACTGCGAGACAAGGGAGTTAGTTTGTACCGTCGCGGAGCGCAGAGTGCCGGTCTGTGCGCATGATAGAGTGTATTACCTCGGACATTACCCAGGAGCGCGAGGTGCGTGCGGGGATTTGTCGCAATCCCGCGAGTCGACACTCATGCTGTGGCTTGCGTCGGCCTTGCCGCGGCTCAACCTGGCTACGGCGCCGGAACGTCGCTGCCAAGGTGGCGGGCTGAAGCAGCGCGAAGCGCTTTGCCGCCTAGATGCTGTGCAGGCCGCGCTCGATTAGTCGGCAGTTCAGCTACTCGACCAGCGGCGCGCCGGTGGTCTGGTTCGCGTTGCGGGCGACGACGCGCTGCAACAAGCCGACGAGCTGCGCGCGTTCGCGTTCGCTGAGGCCATCGAGCGTCGCCTCGTGCGCAGCCCGTGCGGCGCCTTCGATCCTGGCCAGTAACGCGGCGCCCGCGCGGGTCAAGCGACACAGGCGCGCGCGGCGGTCGTCTTCATTGATCGGCCGCTCCAGCAGGTGCCGCGCTTCGAGGCGTTTCAGCGCGCCGGTCGTCGTGGTGCGATCGAGCGCGATATCGGCGGCGAGCGTTGTCTGGTCGGCGGTTTTGCGTGCCGCCAGCGCGGAGAGCAGGCTGTATTGCAGCGGTGTGATTTCAAATTCACCACAGGCCTGCTGAAACAGCGCCACATGGATCTGGTGCAGGCGCCGGACCAGAAAACCCGGTCGCTCTTCCAACGGCCAGGGAGCGTGCAACGACTCATGCGCCGCAACGGCGCGCTTTTGCCTCTGCCGCAAGCTGTTCTCCCAATTTCCGCAGCGGAACCGAACCGTAAACCTCGTAGCGCGATTCGGGCCGTGCATCACCTTCTTAGACTTTGGCATAAGCCTTGCTAGATGCAAATGCGAAGCATGCTTCGTAATTTTGATCGGGTTTCGGGAGAGCGGTTCGATGTCGGTGAGTGCCAGCTTTGATCTTCTGTTGCGTGGCGGGCGGGTGATCTGCCCGGCGTCCGGCATCGATGGCGTCATGGACGTGGCCATCCGCGGCGGCAAGATCGCGGCGGTGCAGAAGGACGTGCTGCCGTCGAGCACCAAGGAGGTGATCGACTTGACCGGCAAGCTGGTGCTGCCGGGACTGATCGATACCCACGCGCACATCTATCAATATGTCTCCGGACGCTTCGGCATGAACCCCGACATGGTCGGCGTCCGCTCCGGCGTCACCGCATTGATCGATCAGGGCGGCCCGTCCTGCATGACGCTGCCGGGCTTCCGGCATTTCATCGCCGAGCCGGCGAAGTCTCGCGTCTATGCGTTTCTTTCCGCCTATCTGGTCGGTGGCCTAGAAGGTCATTACTATCCGCAGCTCTACAGCCCCGAGGGCGTCGATATCGACGCCACCGTGAAGGCGGCGCGTGCCAACCCGGACATCGTGCGCGGCATCAAGGCGCACGCCGAGATCGGCGGCTTCGCGCGCTGGGGCATTCGCGTCATCGAGATGGCGGCGGAGATCGGCCGCCGCGCTGAGCTGCCGGTCTATGTGCATTTCGGCCAGCTCTGGGGCCTGCCGGAAAGCGGCGCCAATGGCGAGGATGCCGATACGATCCTCACCCGCGTCATCCCGCTTTTGAAGGAAGGCGACGTGCTGGCGCATCCGTTCACGCGGCATCCCGGCGGCTTCATCAATCGCGAAGGCGTGGTGCATCCGGTGATTCAGGCCGCGCTCGATCGCGGCCTCAAGGTCGATGTCGGCCACGGCAGTCATTTCTCCTATCGGCTTGCCAAGAAGGCGATCGCCGCCGGCATCGTGCCGACCACGCTCGGCGCCGACATTCATGGCTACAACACCCACGTGCCCGCGCCGGCCGGCACGCCCGATCAGCACGAGGACGAAGAGAATCATCCGTTCGCCGGCCAGGCCAAGTTCAGCCTGGTGCAGGCGATGAGTTCGATGATGGCGCTCGGCCTGTCGCTCGAACAGGTGGTGCCGATGGTCACCGCCAATCCGGCCAAGATGATCGATCGCGCGGACGAAATCGGTGCGCTCAAGGTCGGCATGGCGGCGGACGTCTCGGTGCTTGACGCAGCGCCCCGGCCGTTACGTGCTGCGCGACAACGAGAACACCGAAGTGATTGCCGACAGCCTGCTGCAGCCGGCGTTCTGCCTGCGCGCCGGCGTCCGCTACGACGCCGATGCCGCGATTTTGCCCGAAGCCGTGGCGGCTTGAGCGAGCTGGAGTCAAGAAAGATGCCTCTCCACGTCATTGCGAGCGCAGCGAAGCAATCCAGCTCAGTGCACGGACCTGGATTGCTTCGTCGCTTCGCTCCTCGCAATGACGAGGTTGTTCAGATTGCGGCGCCGCCCGCTTCACCTTTCGGGCCTGTAGGGAGGATCGGCGTTGCACGGACGCGTTGACCAGCACCAGGGCGGACAAGGCGTCGGCGCAAGGCTGCCGCGCAAGGAGGACGATCGCCTGATGCGCGGTCGCGGTCAGTATGTGGCCGATATCCGCCTGGCCGGCATGCAGGACGTCGCCTTCGTGCGGAGTCCGCTGGCCCATGCCCGGATCCGCGGCATCCATGTGCCCGAGATCTATCGGGATCGCGTGTTCACCGCCGCGGATCTCGTCGACGTCAATCCGATCCGCGCGGTGTCTGGTCTGCCGGGCTTCAAGATCTCCGAACAGCCGGTGCTCGCGACCGGCAAGGTCCGGCAAGTCGGCGAGTTGGTTGCGATGTGCGTGGCGCCGACCCGCGCCGAAGCCGAGGATATCGCGGCCGCGGTGGTGCTCGATCTCGAAGAGCTGCCGGCGGTCTCCGACATGCTGCAGGCGCGGTCGCCCGGCGCGCCGCTGGTGCACGAGCATTGGGGCGACAACGTTTTCCTCGAAACCAATTTCGAAGTCGATATCTCGGCAGCGCTCGACGCGCCGATCAAGGTGTCGCGCGAGATCACCACGGCGCGGCAATGCATGGCGCCGCTGGAGGGCCGCGGTGCGGTCGCGAGTTTCGATCATCGGCTCGATCAGCTGACGCTGCACACTGCGGCGCAGATGCCGCACATCAACCGCACCGGCCTCGCCGAATGTCTCGGCATGGACCAGGGCCGCATCCGCGTGATCTCGCCGGACGTCGGCGGCGGCTTCGGCCAGAAGGGCATCCTGCTGCCCGAGGAAGTCTGCCTGTCGTGGCTGACGATGCGGCTCGGCCATCCGGTGCGCTGGATCGAAGATCGCCGCGAAAATCTCACCGCCAGCGCCAATTGCCGCGAGCATCACTACAAAATCACCTTGTACGCGGATCGCAACGGCAAGCTGCGCGGCATCGATTGCGAAGCCACGGTCGATTCCGGCGCGTACTCGTCCTATCCGTTCTCCGCCTGCCTCGAAGCCGCGCAGGTCGCCAGCATCCTGCCGGGGCCTTATGTGATGCCGGCCTATCGTTGCCGGACGTTCTCGGTCGCTACCAACAAATGCCCGATCCTGCCGTATCGCGGCGTGGCGCGCACCGGCGTGTGCTTTGCGCTGGAGCTGATGCTCGATCTGGTCGCGGCCGAAGCCGGGCTGGAACCCGGCGAAGTGCGGCTGCGCAATCTGGTGCGGCCCGAGCAGATGCCGTTCGACAACATTACCAACAAGCACTTCGACAGCGGCGACTATCCGCAGGCGTTGCAGCGCGCGCTGAAGGCGATTGATGTCGATGCGCTACGTGCGCGGCAGGCGCGCGGTGAGCCGGATGGCCGCCGCATCGGCCTCGGCGTCTCGATCTATTGCGAGCAGGCCGCGCACGGCACGTCGGTCTATGCCGGCTGGGGCATTCCGATGGTGCCGGGCCACGAGCAGGCGACCGCGCGGCTGACGCCGGACGGCGGCCTCGAGCTCCGCGTCGGCGTGCATTCGCACGGCCAGAGCATGGAAACAACGCTGGCCCAGGTCGCGCACGAGATGCTCGGCGTCGACGTCGCCAACGTGCGGATCATCCTTGGCGACACGGCGATGACGCCGTATTCGACCGGCACCTGGGGCTCGCGCGCTGCGGTGATGGCCGGCGGCGCGGTGGCGACGGCTTGCGGCGATCTCGGCGAGCGTATCCGGCGGATCGGCGCCAAGCTGCTGCAGCAGGATATCGCCGACGTCGAGTTCGTCGGCGGTGAGGTGCGCGGCGTGTCCGGCAGCGTGACGCTGCGCGAGATCGCCCACACCTGGTATCGCCGCCCGCAGGATCTGCCGCCGGATGTCGATCCCGGCGGGCTCGAAGTCACTTCCGGCTATAAGCCGCAGCGTGACAGCGGCACCTTCAGCTACGCGGCGCACGCCGCCGTGGTCGCAGTCGATCCCGATCTCGGCACGGTCGAAATCCTCGACTACGTCATCGTCGAAGACGGCGGCGTGCTGATCAATCCGATGGTGGTCGACGGCCAGATCTTTGGCGGCCTGGCGCAGGGCATCGGCACTGCGCTCTATGAAGAGATGCCGTTCGACGCCGCGGGCCAGCCGCTGGCGACGACGTTCGCCGACTATCTGCTGCCGGGGCCGACCGAAGTGCCGGCGCCGCGGCTCGATCACATGGAAACGCCGTCGCCCTATACGCGGTTCGGCGTCAAGGGCATCGGCGAGGGCGGCGCCATCGCGCCGCCGGCCGCGATCGCCAACGCCGTCAATGATGCGCTACGTCCCTTCCGCGCCGAGCTAATGCGCTCGCCGATCACGCCGCATCGGGTCGTCGAAGCGGTGATCGCGGCGCAGGACGCAGGGAGGGCGGCGGCATGAAGCCCGCGCCGTTCGACTACGCGCGCCCGCGCGATCTCGACGCCGCACTCACGCTACTCGGCAACAACGCTAGCGCCAAGGTCATGGCCGGCGGCCAGTCGCTTGGGCCGATGCTGAACCTGCGGCTGGCGCAGCCCGAGCAGATCGTCGACATCACGGCGATCGACGAACTGAAGCTGGCAGAAATCAGCGGCGACGAACTGGTGCTCGGCGCCTGTATCACCCACGCCGATATCGAAGACGGCCGCGTGCCGGACGTTACCGGCGGCGCAATGCGCGGCGTCGCCGCTAACATCGCCTATCGGGCAGTGCGCAACCGCGGCACGCTCGGCGGTTCGCTCAGCCACGCCGATCCGGCCGCCGACTGGGTGTCGGTACTGACGGCGCTCGATGCGCGTGTGGCGCTGCGCAGCACAAGCGGGGTGCGACAGGTCGCGTTGGGCGACTTCATCGTGGGCGCGCTGCAGAGCTGCCTGAAGTCGGGCGAGCTCGTCACCGCAGTCCACGTCCCCAAGCGCGCCGCGACGGCGCAGTGGGGCTACATCAAGACCTGCCGCAAGACCGGCGAATTCGCCCACGGCCAATGCGCGGTGCTGATCGATCCTACAACCGCGAGCGCCCGCATCGTCATCGGCGCGCTCGATGCTGCGCCGGTCGTGGTCGCTGAGCCGGCGGAGTTGTTCGGCGGGCGTATCGACGCGAACTACAAGACGACTTTCGACGTCCGCGTCGCGGATCGTCTGCTCGGCGACGCCGGGATCGTCGACGCCGCGCAGCGCCATATCCATGTCACGGTGATGCAGCGCGCGCTGCGGGAGGCCGCATGAGCGCTCTGGCCCTCACCGTCAATCGCCGCGCGGTCGATTGCGCCGCCGAGCCGCGCACCAGCCTGGCCGACGTGGTGCGCGATCATCTCGATCTCACCGGTACGCATCTCGGCTGCGAACATGGCGTTTGCGGCGCCTGCACCGTGCTGATCGATGGCGTGCCGGCGCGCTCCTGCATCACCTTCGCGGCCGCCTGCCAGGGCGCCGAAGTCACCACCATCGAAGGCCTCGACGACGACGAGATCGCCGCCGAACTCCGTGCCGCGTTTACCCGCGAGCACGCGCTGCAATGTGGCTACTGCACGCCCGGCATGCTGGTGTCGGCGCGCGACCTGGTGCTGCGGCTGCCCGATGCCGACGAGCGCGCAATCCGCGTCGGCATGAGCGGCAATCTGTGCCGCTGCACCGGCTATGTGGGCATCGTCCGCGCGGTGATGTCGGTAATCGCGGCACGGCGCGCGCGCGGCATCGCGGCGGAGGTCGGCGCCGGACGCACTGCGTTGGGACCAGTCGGTTCGGGACACGGTGCGGCGGCAAGCGAAACGCAGGCAGCGCCCAAGCCTGTCGCCGCGCCGTTAGCAGCGCCGACCGCCGGCGCAACGATCGCCGACTTCACGCCGTCGACGATTATCGAGCAAAGCTTCGAGGTGGAGCATCCGCCGCGCGAGGTTGCGGCGCTGTTCACCGATGTCGCCGCGGTCGCTTCTTGCCTACCCGGCGTTGTGCTGAGCAGCGATGATCCGGCCAACATCACCGGCGAAATCCGCGTCCAGGTCGGCCCGATCGCCGCGCAGTTCGCCGGCGTGGCGCGGCTCGAACGTGCCGACGATGGCCTGTCCGGCCGCATCATCGGCGGCGGTCAGGATCGCCGCAGCCGCTCGGCTACCCAGGGCGAGATCCGCTATCAGCTGATGCCGCTAGCAGGCGGCGACGCGACGCGAGTCGAACTAACCATCGGCTACACGCTCACCGGCCTGTTGGCGCAGGTCGGGCGCAGCGGCTTGGTGCGCGATCTGGCGCGCCGGCTGGTCGATGAGTTCGCCGCCAATCTGAGCCGCAAACTATCCGGACAACCGAGTGCGCCGGGCGCAGCCGCGCGCGAACTCGACGGGCTGGCGCTGCTGCTGAGCGTGCTGCGCGCGCGGCTGCCGCGCTGGCTGGGAGGAACATCTCGTTCTTAGGGGCGGGAGGGGGCGCCGGACGGCCGCAAAGCGGTCCGGTGAGATCAAGAGTCGAGTTACGGAGAACGAAGATGATGCGACATTTGCGGACTGCTTCTCTCATCGCGCTGGCGACGGCGCTGTTGATGGGGTCGGCTTCGGCCGAGACGATCAAGATCGGTGTCAACGAGCCGCTGACCGGCGCGTTCGCGGCGTCGGGGACTTACGTCGTCAACGGCGCCAAGATCGCCGCCGATGAAATCAACGCCAAAGGTGGCGTGCTCGGCAAGCAGATCGAGCTGGTGATCGAAGACAACAAGAGCAACCCGACCGAAGCGGCGGCCGTCGCCGAGAAGCTGATCACCCGTGACAAGACGCCGGTGATGATGGGCGCCTGGGGCTCCAGCCTGACGCTGGCGGTGATGCCGAAGCTGATGGAATACCAAGTGCCGATGGTGGTCGAGACCTCGTCGGCCTCCAAGATCACCACCATGGGCAATCCCTACATCTTCCGCATTTCGCCGCCGTCCAACGTCGAGTCGGCCGCGTTCGAGAAGATCGTCGACAAGCTCGGCCTCAAGAAGGTCGACTTCCTGGTCATCAACAACGATTGGGGCCGCGGCACTGCCGATGACTTCGGCAAGATGATGAAGGCCAAGGGCATCCAGATCGGCCTGGTCGAGACCATGGACCAGGGCGCGCAGGACATGAGTGCGCAGCTCTCCAAGATCAAGGCGTCGGACTCGGAGACCGTCATCGTCACCGCCGCGGTCGATCAGCTCACGCTGCTGTTCAAGCAGGCCGAGGCCCTCGGCATGAAGAAGCGCATCATCACCACCGGCGGTTCGCAGAATCCCGACCAGATCATCGCCCAGGCCGGCGCCGCCGCCAACGGCACCATGCATCTGACGACCTTCCTGCCCTGGTTCCCCGACAAGACGCCGAATCCGGAAGCCACCGCGTATTTCGTCTCGGAGTGGAAGAAGCGCGGCTTCGAGTTCGCGGGCTGCACCGAAAGCTTCCGCGGCTACGACGGCATCCGCACCGCCGCGGCAGCGATCGAGAAGGCCGGCAAGGCCGATCCGGAAGCGATCCGTGCCGCGTTGTGGCAGATCGACGTCAAGGGCCTGAACGGCGACATCGTCTTCAAGAAGTCGGGCCCGGCCGGCAAGGAAAGCGGCCAGAGCCAGCCCAATGTCTATCTGATCGAAATCGCGGACGGCAAAGTCGCGATGAAGAGCTTCTGATCGATCAGTCCAAACCCGGCGAGGCGCACGGCGCCTCGCCCTCTTTCGACACGCGAGGACGATCGTGAGCGAACTCCTGCAGCATCTCGTCAACACGCTCGTGCTCGGCGGCACCTATGCGCTGCTCGGCATCGGCCTGACGCTGATCTTCGGCATCATGAACGTGGTGAACTTCACCCACGGCATCCTCTACACCTTCGGCGCCTATGTGATGTTCATCGTGGTGCAGAAGTTCGGGCTGAACTTCTTCGTCGCGCTGCCGCTCTCCGTCGCGGCCGGCTGGCTGCTCGGTGCGCTGGTCGAACTGACGCTGCTGCGGCCGCTGCGCGGCTCCGACATCGACACCACCATGCTGGTGATGATCGGCGCATGGATCGCCATGCAGTCGGCGACGCTGTGGGTGTGGGGCGGCGTCGCCAAATCGGTGCCGACGCCGTTTCCGGATGCGCCGCTATCGATCGGGCCGGTCTCGGTATCGTGGCTGCGGCTGTTCGTGCTGGCTGCCGCTGCTGCCTTGATCGTGCTGACTTACGTGCTGATCAACCGCACTCGGCTCGGCAGCGCGATGCGGGCGACGTTTCAGGATCACGACACGGCGGCGCTGATGGGCGTCAATGTCGATCTGATCTACACCTCGACCTTCGCGCTCGGCTCGAGTCTCGCCGCCGCGGCCGGCGCGCTGCTCGGACCGGTCTATGTGGTCTATCCGGCGATGGGCGATCTCGCCGCCGTCAAGGCGTTCGCCATCGTCATCCTGGGCGGCCTCGGCAACATCACCGGCGCCGTGATCGGCGGCTTCATTCTGGCGCTCGCCGAAGAACTCGGCGCCGGCTACATCTCGTCGGGCTATCGCGACGCGATGGGCTTCGTCATCATCATCGCGGTGCTGATCTTCCGCCCGACCGGGCTGTTTCCTCGTGCGGAGCGCGTCGGATGAGGCTGATCCTGTCGATCCTCGCCATCGCGGCGCTCGCTTCGGTCCCGTTGTGGCTGAGCGATCCGTATCTGCTCAACGCGCTGATCACCACCGGCATCTTCGTCATCGGCGCGATGAGTCTCAATCTGCTGCTCGGCTTCACCGGCCAGCTCAGCCTCGGCCACATCGCGTTCTTCGGCATCGGCGCCTATGTGAGCGCGTTGACCTCGCTCGGCTTCGATGTCGGGCTGCCGTTCGGCATCCGCATCGTCCACGAGCCGTGGTCGCCGCTGGCCGGCTTCGTGATGGCGGTGCTGGTGTCGGCGCTGTGCGGCTACCTCGTCGGGCGGCTGTCGTTCCGGGTGCGCGGCGCGTATTTCGTCATCGTCACCATCTCGTTCGCCGAAGTGGTGCGGCTGGTGGCGCTGAACTGGGTGGAGCTGACCCAGGGGCCGCTGGCGCTGACCAACATCCCGCCGATGTCGGTCGGCCTGCCGGGGCTCGGTGAGTTCATTTTTCGCACCAAGCTGCATAATTACTATCTGGTGCTCGGCGTCGCCGTCGCCTGCTATCTGTTGATCGCCCGGCTGGTGCGTTCGCATGTCGGCCGGGCGATGCGCGGGCTGATGGAAAACGAGACGCTGGCAGTGTCGATCGGCATCGACGTTACCAAGACGCTGACGCTCGCCGCCGTGGTGTCGGCCGGCATCTGCGGCGCGGCCGGCAGTCTCTACGCGCACTACATCAAGATCATCGATCCGGAAGTGTTCGCCTTCATCAACACGGTGACGATGGTGATCATGGTGGTGGCGGGCGGCAAGGGTAGCCTCGCTGGGCCGGTAGTCGGCGGTCTGATCTTCGGCCTGATGCCGGTGGCGCTGCGCCCGGTAATGGCGCCGGAGGCGCAGTGGATCGCCTATGGGGCGGCGCTGATCGTCATCCTGTTCATCATGCCGCGTGGCATCGTGCCGGCGCTGACGCAATGGATGCCACGGCTGCGGCGCGTACGCAGGCCCAGCTTCAGCAAACGCGGCATCGAGGAGAGCGCGTGATGAGCGCTGTGGCACATAAGCTCGAACCCGCGGCCACTGCGCTGAGCGTCGACCGAGTGGCAATGCACTTCGGCGGCCTCGTGGCGATTTCCGACATGACGTTCTCGGTCGGCGAGGGCGAGATCGTCAGCCTGATCGGCCCCAACGGTGCCGGCAAGACCACGGCGTTCAACATCGTCACCGGCTTCCTGACGCCGACGCAGGGCGAGGTCAGCTATCGAGGTTTGAATTTGCGCGGGATGAAGCCGCAGGCGATCGCCGATCTCGGCTTGATCCGCACTTTCCAGCGTACCAGCGTGTTTCCCAACGACACGGTGTTCGACAACGTGATGATCGGCCTGCATCGCCGCGGCAGGGTCGGCGTGCTGCCGTCGGTGCTCGGACTGCCGCGGGTTCGTCGGCTCGAGGCCGCGCTGAAGGACAAGGCGGCCGAACTGATCGACTACGTCGGTCTCGGTCGCCGCGCACACGATCTCGCCGGCTCGCTGTCGTATGGAGAACAGCGGCTGGTCGGCGTGGCGTTGGCGCTTGCGGCCGAGCCGTCGATGCTGCTGCTCGACGAGCCGGTGTCGGGCATGAACGCGTCGGAGACCCACACTTTCGTCGAGCTGATCCGCAAGGTGCGGGATCGCGGGATCGCCATTCTGCTGGTCGAGCACGATATGCCGATGGTGATGAGCGTGTCGGATCGCATCGTCGTGCTCAACTACGGCCGTATCATCGCCGAGGGACCGCCCGACGTAATCCGCAACGATCCGGCGGTGATCGAGGCCTATCTCGGGCAGGGCGTCAAACATGCTTGAGCTGATCAATGCCGTGTGCGGCTATGGCGGCGTCACTGCGCTGCAGGGCATTTCGTTCGAGGTCAAAGCCGGGCAACTCGTGGCGCTGATCGGCGCCAATGGCGCCGGCAAGAGTACGACGCTGCGGGCTATCTCCGGGCTGGTGCCATTGCGGTCGGGCGTGTTGCGTTTCGACAACGAGAACCTCACCGGGGCGCGGCCGCCGCGGATATTGAAGTCGGGCATCGCGCATTGCCCGGAAGGCCGCCGCGTGTTTCCGCATATGAGCGTCGAGGAGAATCTCGATATGGGCGCGTACTTGCGCAGCGACCGCAGCGAGGTCGCGGCCGATCGCGACCGCATCTATGGCGAATTCCCGCGGCTCGCCGAGCGACGCAAACAGGCGGCGGGCACGCTGTCGGGCGGCGAGCAGCAGATGCTGGCGATCGGCCGCGCGCTGATGAGCCGGCCGCGGCTGGTGATGTTCGACGAGCCGTCGCTCGGGCTGGCGCCCAATATCGTCGAGCGCACCTTCGCGATCATCCGCCGCATCCGCGACACCGGGACGACGGTGCTGCTGGTCGAACAGAACGCCTTCGCGGCGCTTGACATGTGCGATCATGCTTATCTGCTCGAAAGCGGCCGCATCGTGCTGTCGGGCACCGGTGCCGAGCTGATCGCCAATCCGCATGTCCGCAAGGCGTATCTCGGTGGTTGAGGGTTTTGCGCAATCGCGTGATCAATGGCTGCCGGTGTGCAGCCTGCCGCGTCTTACCGAGGCCGGCATCGTCGCGGTGCGCGTTGCTGGTGTCGATCTGGCGCTGATATCCGAAGGCGGCCGCGTGATGGCGTGCGAGCGGGCCTGTCCGCACGAGCAGGCCGATCTCGCCTGCGGCCGCTTACTTCACGGCCGCATCGCCTGTCCGCGCCACGAAGCCTCGTTCAGCCTTGACGACGGCACCATTTCGGACGGCTGGCCGAGCCGGCCGCTGCGCTTCTATCCGGTTCGGGTGGAGCGCGGCGAAGTCTTCATCAACGCCGCGAGCTTGATTCTGAAGCGTGAGAACTAGGCCAGTTCGCTTACTAACACCTGCACGCCGTCATCCTGAGGTGCCCGCTGCGCCGCGCCCTGCGCGGCACGGCGGGCCTCGAAGGATGATCCGCAGAGATCGTAGCCGCATCCTTCGAGGCGCGCTACGCGCGCACCTCAGGATGACGACTCTGGACTTAGCCCACGAGGTCGCGCGCAGCTTGGACGAGCGCGCCGTCGGGGCGGCGGAGTTCGGCCAGGATCGAGAAGTGATCGTGCCCGGCGAGCGGCAGGATCCGTCCAGGTGCACCGGCGGCGGCGCGGCGGTCCTGCATGTTCATCGAATCCAGCACCAGCGCCGGCAGTTCGTTGGCGCCGAAAGCCAGGTCGAGTCGCTTGTCGATCACCGGCAGCCGTAGCGGTGACAGCTTTTCGATTTCGCCGTCGCTGAGCTGCAACGCCTCGTTCAGCCCGGTGTCGCGGATCGGGCCGAGATCGAACACGCCGGAGATCGATAATCCGGCATGGACCAGCGGATGATCGAGCGTCATCGCCACCAGATGGCCGCCGGCCGACCAGCCCGAGCTGATCACCGGTCCGGCGACGCCGTGCTCCGGTCCATGTTTGGCGAGCCAGTCGAGCGCGGCACGGCTCTCGTCGACGATCGTCGTCAGCGTCACGTCCGGCGCCAGCGAATAGCCGGGGATCGCCATTGACCAGCCGTGCGCGGCAACGCCGGCGACCAGCATGGCGAACAGCTCGCGCGTATTCTTCTGCCAATAGCCGCCATGCCAGAACACCAGGCAGGGCGCGTCTCTTTCGGCCGCGGGATAGAGGTCGATCTTGTTGTTGGGCCGCGTCGCGTAGGGCAGATCGAGCACCGATTTCAGCGTCGCCCGCGCTTGTGCGGACGAGGAATTGCGCTCGGCGATCAGCTCCGGGCTGTTCTTCACCGCGCTGTTGTTGTCGTAGGCCGCGTCGCGCTCGCTCTGCGAGAGCTGCGCCCAGCGGGCGCGGGGATCAGCAGGGCGTTCGAAACTCATCGCGGCTCCATGCGGCTGTGCTTGTTAGCATCAGCTTTGCAACAAAGCCGCTCCGCTGTCGATCACCTTGTCGCGGATCTCTGCGCCGTCAGCATCGCGCCTATGCACCGCTCCGCATGCGCGCGGCCTGCAGCGTGTTGCGCAGAAGGCAGGCGATCGTCATCGGACCGACGCCGCCCGGCACCGGCGTGATCGCGCCGGCAACATTACGGCCTTCATCGAACGCGACGTCGCCGACCAAACGTGATTTTCCCGCCGCGTCGGGCGGCAGCCGGTTGATGCCGACATCGACCACCAGCGCGCCGGGTTTGATCCAGTCGCCGCGCACCATGCCAGGTCGGCCGACGGCGGCCACGAGAATATCGGCCTCGCGGCACAGTGCCGGCAGGTCGCGGCTGCGCGAATGCGCGATCGTCACCGTGCAGTCGGCCTTCAGCAGCAATTGCGCGATCGGCTTGCCGACGATGTTGGAGCGACCGAGCACGACCGCGTGCAGGCCGGCCAGATCAGCGCGCACCGATTGCAGCAGCAGCATGCAGCCGAGCGGCGTGCATGGGACCAGACCGGGTAGTCCGCTGGCGAGCCGGCCCGCATTGGCCGGATGGAAGCCATCGACATCCTTGCGCGGATCGATGTGCTCGATCACCAGATTTGCGTCGAGCTGCGGTGGCAGCGGCATTTGCACCAGGATGCCATCGACCGCATCGTCGGCGTTCAGCTGCGAGATCAGCGCGAGGAGCTCGGCCTGGCTGGTCTCGGCGGGCAGGCGATGTTCGAACGATCGCATGCCGACCGCAACCGTCTGCCGTGCCTTCGAGCCGACATAGATTTCGCTGGCTGGATCGTTGCCGATCAGCACCACCGCGAGTCCCGGCACCCGGCCGGTTTCCGCTTTCCAATTCGCGACGTCGTTGGCGACGTCGGCGCGCAGCCGTTCGGCGGCGGCCTTTCCGTCGATCAGCGAGGCGGTCATGATCAGTCCCTGAACACGACGGTTCGGACGCCATTGGGAATGACGCGGCCCTCGGTGTGCCAGAATACGGCGCGCGCCAGCACGCGCCGCTCGATATCGCGGCCCTTGCGGACCAGATCGTCGGGCCGATCCTGATGCGAGATGCGCTCGACGTCCTGTTCGATGATCGGACCCTCGTCGAGATCGGCGGTGACGTAGTGAGCGGTCGCGCCGATCAGCTTGACGCCGCGGCTGTGAGCCTGGTGATAGGGCTTGGCGCCCTTGAAGCCGGGCAGGAACGAGTGATGGATGTTGATACAGCGGCCGGCCAGCTTGGCGGACAGATCGTCCGACAGGATCTGCATGTAGCGCGCCAGGATCACCAGATCGATCTTGCGCTCCTGGACGATGCGCCAGACCTCGGCCTCCTGCCGCGCCTTGGTGGCCGCCGTCACCGGCAAGTAATCGAATGGATGCCGCTCAGATCGTGGTGCAGATAGGTCTCGCGCGGATGATTGGAGACGATACCGGCGAGGTCGATCGCCAGTTCGCCGATCCGCCAGCGATACAACAGGTCGGCGAGGCAGTGATCGGAGCGCGAGGTCATGATCAGCACCCGCATCTTTTCCGCGCGCGATCGCAGCGTCCAGCGCATCTGCAATTGTTCGGCGAGCGGCGTGAACGCCTTCTCGAACGCCTCCACGTTGCCATCGACAAAGTTGAAGCGGATCCGGGCAAAGAACTGATTGCTGTCGATGTCGTCGTATTGATGCGCTTCCTGGATGTTGCCGCCGTTTTCGAACAGCAGGCGGGCCACCGCGGCGACGATGCCGGGCTTGTTCGGGCAGGACGAGGTGAGGATGTAGCTGTCGTTGGGCATCGGCGGGACGAACTCAGCGGGATGGGGAGGGCGAGGAAAGAACCGGATCCTTGAAGCGGCAGCCGAACTCGGCCGCGCTGTCCCAGAACCATTCCAGGAAGCTCTCGGCCAGGCTGCGAAACAGGCTGATCTCGAACACCGGCCGGCCGTCGAGCCCGTCGGCACAGCGCCAGATCGTGGCGCCGATATGCGAGACGACCGTGGTGGCGGCATCGCCGGGCTGGAACGACTTGGGATCGAGATCGATCGGAAAGCCCTTGGCGAGCACGGCGCCGATCGCGCGGCCGCCGACGCGAAACACCACGTAGCCGCCGCTCTGGTCCGACACCGACGCGAGACCTGCGAGTCGGGTCTTGAGCGTTGCGACGAACGCCGGGTCGTTCGCCGAACTCATTGCCAGCCAGTGCTCTGGGCCCAGTCCGACGAAGGAGATATTAGGCACCGAGGCGATCGCTGGATGATTCGGCAGAGCGAGCTGATAGCTCTCATTGATACGAGCGCTCAGCGCAGCGCGCTGGCCACGGCGCACCTGCACGGTGGCGAGGGCGAGATCGAGTCGTTCGATAATCGATACGCCGTCACCGAGAGCGGACCTTGGCGGCGCGAAACTCGCCGAAACCGGTTGTGCCGCAAGATCAGCCATGGAGCCGCTTCCCTTCGGGGTCGAAGAACACCGGATGGACGATCTCGACCTCGACGTCGCCTTTGCGGATCGGGTCGTAGGCGCGGATGCGCTCGCCATGGCGCGTTGGACCACGGCTGAGGAAGCCGAGGCCGACGGAGTGGCCTAGCATCGGCGAAAACGCCACCGACGTGACGTAGCCTTGATCATTCGCCATCGTCGGCGCGGCGCCGAGATCGAGGAAATGCGCGCCGGCGCGCAGCCGCTGCGTCTTGTCGACCGGCACGAGACCGACCAGCGTCGGCCGCGCCGGGTCGGTGAGGCCGGGTCGCCGCGCCAGGGTGCGGCCGATGAAGTCCTTCTTGGTCGACATCATCCGGCCGAGGCCGAGATCGGTCGCCGTCGAGGTGCCGTTGAGCTCGTTGCCGGCGACGTGCCCCTTCTCGATGCGCATCACACCGAGCGCCTCGGTGCCGTAGGGCACGACGCCGAAGTCGGCTCCGGCCTGCATCAGCGCGCGGACCGCGGCGT
>NZ_BADD01000580.1 GCF_000333455.1 Rhodopseudomonas sp. B29 | reverse complement strand
CTGCACTGCATCGCTCGATTTGGCGCGCACTTATTGCGACCGGCTGATTGGCATGCCATCCGGCCGCGTGGTGTTCGACGGCGTGCCGGCCGAACTCACCGATTCGATCGCTCGCGAACTCTACGATCTCGAAGCCAACGAAGTGCTCGGTAACATGCCGCTGCATGCGCCGGTTCCCGCCGGATTGCCGGAACTCGGCACGGTCGCGGCCTGATTGCCGCGTTCCGCCGCTGCGTGTCCGGTGCACGCCGCGTCCATGATCGTTCGACTACATCGTTAAAACAAACAGGGGTGTCACGATGACCATCGACCGCCGATCCGTTCTGCTCGCCGCCGCCGCGCTGGCGCTCACCGCGTCCGCCGCGTCGGCGCAGGACTACAAGACCAAGTATCCGGAGCTCACCTTCGCGGTGGTGCCGGCTGAGAACGCCTCGGGCGTCACCGAACGCTGGACGCCGTTCGTCGCCTATCTGTCCAAGGAACTCGGCGTCAAGGTGAACCTGCGCATCGCCAACGACTACGCGGCCGTGATCGAAGGCCAGCGCTCCGGCAACATCCAGATCGCCAGCTACGGCTCGGCTTCGTTCGCGCGCGCCCGCCTCACAGGCGTGAAGACCGAAGCCTTCGCCAACGACATCAACAAGGACGGTTCGACCGGTTACTACTCGGTGTTCTTCGTCAAGGCGAACAGCCCGTACAAGGCGATCGACGACCTCAAGGGCAAGAACCTCGGCCTGGTCGATCCGAATTCGACGTCCGGCAACAACGTGCCGCGCTTCGAACTCGACAAGATGGGTATCGCTGACGCCGAAGGCTATTTCGGCAAGGTGGTCTTCACCGGCAGCCACGAGAACGCCATTCTGGCGCTGGCGCAGGGCACCGTCGATGTCGCCGCCAATCAGTGGACCAGCGAAGACGACTCGACGCTGGCGCAGATGCTGCACAAAGGCATGCTGAAGAATGCCGACGGCACGCCGATGAAGAAGGACGACTTCCGCGTCATCCACAAGTCGGCGCCGATCCTGAACGGCCCCTACGCCTACAACGCCGATCTGCCGGACGATCTCAAGGCGGCGATCACCAAGGCGTTCATGGAAGCGCCGACCAAGGAGAAGGACGTGTTCGACCGGCTGTCCGACGGTCAGAAGCTCGGCTTCCATCCGGCCACCACCAAGGACTGGGATGCGACGATCCAGCTGATCAAGTTCGTCGACGCGCTGCGCAAGAAGAAAGCATCCTGATCCTCTGATCGCTTCACGGGCCGGGTCCTTCGGGATCCGGCCTTATTTTTTGGTCACTGAAGGCTTCTGAATGGCACTCGCTATCTCGCTGCTTCCCGAGTCGCAGCTCGCGGCTCTGAATGCAGCCTATCGCAGCGCCCAGGCGCGGCGGCGACGGCGCGCTGCGCTGTTCGTCGGCGTTGCCGTGCTGGCGCTGCTGCTCGCTGCTGTCGGAGCCGAAGTCGATCTGACGACGTTCGTCGAAAAGTTCGGCAATTTCTTCAGCTATTTCGATCGCATATTCCGGCTCGACAGCGGCGCCCGGGTCTGGACCGATCCGGCCGAGTGGTTCTGGGGCTGGCGGAATTGGCTGAAGCTGCTCGGCGAGACCTTGCTGATCAGCTATGTAGGAACGCTGAGCGGCGCCATGCTGGCGCTGCTGCTGAACTTCGTGGCGGCGCGCAACACGGCGCCGCGGCCGTGGCTGATGTTCGTTGTCCGCCGCTTCCTCGAAGTCTGCCGCACCGTGCCTGACATCGTGTTCGCACTGGTGTTCGTGATCGCGTTCGGACTGGGCCCGATGGCCGGCGTGCTGGCGATCGCGATCCATTCGACCGGTGCGCTGGCCAAGCAGTTTGCCGAGATCGTCGAGAACATCGACATGAAGCCGGTCGAGGGCGTGCGCTCGACCGGCGCCGGCTGGATCGCCTGCATGCGCTTCGCGGTGCTGCCGCAGGCGATCGCCGGATTCGCCAGCTACACGCTGCTGCGGTTCGAGATCAACGTCCGCGGCGCGTCGGTGATGGGCTTCGTCGGCGCCGGCGGCATCGGCCAGGAACTCGTGGTGGCGATCCGCAAGTTCTACTACTCCGACGTCAGCGCCATCTTGTTGCTGATCATCGTCACGGTATTTGTGATCGACATCTCGACCGGCTGGATTCGCAGCCGCCTGTTCGGCGGAGAGCGCACATGACCATGCAGGCCGAGCCCGACCTCGCGGCCTTGAAGCTGCGGCATCCCGCTGTGTTCGGGCCCCCGACGGCTTCGCGCCTGGCGAAGCCGGGAATTGGATTAGCGGCGCTGGCGCTGCTGATCTTCGGGCTGATCGACCTCGATTTTTCACCGCAGCGCATCTGGTCCGGGCTCGGCCAGCTCGGCTGGTTCACGCTGCTGATGATCCCGCCGGACCCCGGCTCGTCGCTGCCGACCTATCTCAAAGCGATGGGCGAAACGCTGTCGATCGCGCTGCTCGGCACCACGCTGGCTGCGCTGCTGGCGCTCCCCTTCAGCTTTCTGGCGGCGCGCAACATCGTGCCGACGCAGCTGATCCGGTTTCCGGTGCGACGATTTCTCGATACGATTCGCGGCATCGACGTGCTGATCTGGGCGCTGGTGTGGATCAACGTCGTCGGGCTCGGCCCGTTCGCCGGCGTTCTGGCGATCGCCGTGTCGGATTGCGGCGCCTTCGGCAAACTGTTCTCTGAAGCGATCGAGACGGCAGACCGCAAGCAGGTCGAAGGCGTCCGCGCCGCCGGCGGCAACAAGCTGCATGAAATCCGCTTCGGCCTGCTGCCGCAGGTGCTGCCGGTGATCGCCGGCCAGGTGCTGTACTTCATCGAATCCAACACCCGCTCGGCCACCATCATCGGCATCGTCGGCGCCGGCGGCATTGGCCTGCAACTCGCCGAGCAGATCCGCGTGCTGGAATGGCAGAAAGTGTCGTTCCTGATCCTGATGATTTTGGTTGCCGTGGCGGCGATCGATTTCATCTCCACGCGGTTGCGGTTTGCCATCATCGGCAAGCGTGCGGTGACGTGAGCGCTGCTCTTTCCGTCATTGCGAGCGTAGCGAAGCAATCCAGCTAAGTGCACCGGGCTGGATTGCTTCGTCGGCTTCGCCTCCTCGCAATGACGAGCGCCCGCTAATCCCCCTCCACCAAGAACTCCACGCGCTCTGCCGCAAAGCGGGCGCGGGTGGTGAGGAGCGGCGTGCCATCCGCGGCGACGTCGATGCTCTCGACGACCAGCACCGGCCGGCCGGCCTGTAATTCGAGCCGCGACGCATCGGTGGCGTCGACGATCGAGGCGGTGATGCGCGTCGACAGCCGGCGATAGTCGTCATAGCCGTAATGCGCCAGCACCTTGGTCATCGACCGCGTCGTGGCGAAGATGCGCGGCGCGTCGGGAAAACGTGCCGCCGACACCCAGGTGGTGGCGAGGCTGATCGGCACCCCGTCGGCACTGCGTAGCGCCTCGAGGCGGATCAGCGGAGCGCCGGTCTTGAGATCGAGCTGGCCGGCGAGCGCGCCGGTTGCCGGTTCGTCGACGGCGGCGATCAGCTGGCCGCGCGGCTCGCGACCGCCGGCGCCGATGATCTCGGAAAACCGCGTGCGCGTGCGCAGCGGATAGGCGATGCGCTGGCTGCGCACGAAGGTGCCGCTGCCGCGCTCGGCGCGGACCAGGCCGCGCTCTGCAAGCGCCGCGAGTGCGCGGCGCACGGTGTGGCGATTGACGCCGTAGCTTTCGGCGATCTCGGTTTCGCCCGGCAATTTGCCGCCGGGCAAGTAACGGCCGTCGGCGATCGCGAGCTCGATGCCGTCCGCCACCCGTCGCCACAGCGCAACGCCTGAGGTCGCCGCCTCGGTACTCATCGCGCACAAGCCTTCGTGATCATCGCCGCCTCGGCTGTCTCGTCATGAAGTTTTCATCTTGCGCCTCTATGAGAGTTGTCTAATAACATAGACAACTTAAATCGGGCAAGTGGCCGATGAAAACAGTGCAGGCGGAGAGTTCGGATCAGGCAGCGAAGCTGCCGGTGGCGCGGCGGCAGGCCGCGATGGCGGTGCTGGCCGCCTGTGAGGCGGCGGCGATCGACGCCAGGCTTGGCGACCTCGGCGCGCTGCCGGCGTTCACGATGCTGCGCGAGCCGGAGCAGGGGTTGGTAATGCTGCGCGGCCGAGTCGGCGGCGACGGCGCGGCGTTCAATCTCGGTGAAGCGACGGTGTCGCGCGCGGCGCTGCGGCTCGCCAGCGGCGAGGTCGGCTTCGGCTATACGCTGGGCCGAGACCGCACCAAAGCCAGGCTGATCGCGCTGTGCGACGCGCTGCTACAATCCGCCGGTCATGCCGCGGCGATCGAGACGCAAGTGATCGCGCCGCTGCGTGCCGAACTCGAAGCGCGACGCTTGGAGAAGGCGCGGCAGACGGCAGCCACCAAGGTCGATTTTTACACGCTGGTGCGCGGGGAGGGCTGAGTCATGAGCATTACCGAGCTTGCCGCCGGCTTTGCCGATCCGGTGTTGGCATCGCAATCGGTCTTCCGCACCATCATGGACGCGATGGCGCGGCCCGGCAGCATCCAGCGCATCGCCGCCGCATCCGGCACGCCGTCGCCGCTGATGCGCGGCAGCGCGGCGCTGGCGCTCGCGCTGTTCGATCACGACACGCCGATCTGGCTCGACAAAACGATGGCCGAGGCGGGAGAGGTCGCGCGCTGGCTGAAGTTTCACACCGGCGCGCCGCTGACCAGCGATCCATCAGCCGCGAGCTTCGCGCTGATTGGTGCGGCTGACGCGCTGCCGTCGTTGGACAGCTTTGCTCTCGGAACCGCCGAATATCCGGATCGCTCGACGACGCTGATCATCCAGGTCGCGGGCCTTGGCGCTGGCGAGGCGTTTCGTCTGCAGGGGCCTGGGATCAAAGGCGAGACGCAATTTCAGGCTTCGCTGCAAACGGCCGACTTGTTCGATCGTCTCGCCGTCAACGCCACGTTGTTTCCGCGTGGCATCGATGTCGTGCTGGTCGACGACGATCGCATCGTTGCGATTCCACGTACCACACGACTCGTCGAGGGAGATTGACGCATGTATGTGGCCGTCAAAGGTGGTGAGCGCGCCATCGACAACGCGCACCGGCTGCTCGCAGATACGCGCCGCGGCGACCGGGCGGTGCCGGAGCTGACGCTCGATCAGATCTCCGAGCAACTCGCGCTCGGCGTCGACCGGGTGATGAGCGAGGGGTCATTGTACGACCGCGAGCTCGCCGCGCTGGCCATCAAGCAGGCCCGCGGCGATCTGATCGAGGCGATCTTTCTGGTGCGTGCCTTTCGCGCCACGCTGCCGCGGTTCGGCGCCTCCGAGCCAGTCGACACCGGCGCGATGGCGATCCAGCGCCGCATCTCCTCGACCTTCAAGGATATTCCGGGCGGTCAGATTCTCGGGCCGACCTTCGACTACACGCACCGCCTGCTCGATCCTCAACTCGCCGGTAGCTGCGATCCGGCCGAGCCGGCGAGCGCCGAGGCGAGCGATGCACCGACGCCGCGCGTCACCGACATCCTGCGCCAGGACGGGCTGATCGAGGACTCGCCGGTGGCCGCGGACGATGCGCCGGTCGGCGATCTCACCCGCGAGCCGCTGAACTTCCCGGCCGATCGCGATCTGCGCCTGCAGAATCTCGCCCGCGCCGACGAGGGCTTTCTGCTGGCGCTCGGCTATTCGACCCAGCGCGGCTACGGCCGCAACCATCCCTTCGCCGGCGAAATCCGGTTCGGTGAAGTGGACGTGTACTTCGAGGCCGAAGATGCCGGCTTCGCGGTGCCGCTCGGCAGCATCGCGCTGACCGAATGCCAGATGGTCAATCAGTTCAAGGGCTCGGCGACCGAGGCGCCGCGCTTCACCCGCGGCTATGGCCTCGCTTTCGGCCAGAGCGAGCGCAAGGCGATGTCGATGGCGCTGGTCGATCGCGCGCTGCGTGCCAGCGAACTCGGCGAAGACGTCAAGGCGCCGGCCCAGGACGAAGAGTTCGTGATGTCGCACTCCGACAACGTCCAGGCGACCGGCTTTGTCGAACACCTCAAGCTGCCGCATTATGTCGACTTCCAGTCGGAGCTCGGGCTGCTGCGCAAGCTGCGCGCCGATTTCGAACAGGCGGCGCCGCAGATGCAGGAGGCCGCCGAATGATCGAGGCGTCGTACAACTTCGCTTATCTGGACGAGCAGACCAAGCGGATGATCCGCCGCGCGATCCTGAAAGCGATCGCGATCCCCGGCTATCAGGTGCCGTTCGCCAGCCGCGAAATGCCGATGCCGTACGGCTGGGGCACCGGCGGCGTGCAGGTGACGGCGTCGATTCTCGGCCCGGATGATACGCTGAAAGTTATCGACCAGGGCTCGGACGACACCACCAACGCGATCTCGATCCGCAAATTCTTCGCCAAGACCGCTGGCGTCGCCACCACGACATCGACGCCGGCGGCGAGCGTGATCCAGACGCGGCATCGCATCCCGGAAACGACGCTGCACGAGGGTCAGGTGCTGGTGTATCAGGTGCCGATTCCGGAGCCGCTGCGCTTCCTCGAGCCGCGCGAGACCGAGACGCGCCGCATGCATGCGCTCGCCGAATACGGGCTGATGCATGTCAAGCTGTACGAGGACATCGCCAAGTTCGGCCACATCGCCACGTCCTACGCCTATCCGGTGAAAGTCGCCGGCCGCTACGTGATGGACCCGTCGCCGACGCCGAAATTCGACAATCCCAAGATGAACGATTGCGCGGCGCTGCAGCTGTTCGGCGCCGGCCGCGAGAAGCGCATCTACGCGATCCCGCCTTACACGCAGGTGGTGTCGCTGGATTTCGAGGATCACCCGTTCACACGCTATCGCCAGAACGCGCCCTGCGCGCTGTGCGGCGCCGAGGATTCATATCTCGACGAAATCGTCACCGACGATCGCGGCGGGCGGATGTTCGTCTGTTCCGATACCGACTACTGCGAAGGGCGGCGAGCGCAGGGCCACACCGGCACGGAGTCTGCCCCGATGGAGGCCGCCGATGCTTGATCGTGTCTCGGTGTCTCACGACGACAAGGTCGCCGCGACCGATCAGCCGTTGCTGATTGCGGACGGCCTGTCGAAGCGCTACGGCCGCATCGATGCCTGCCGCGGCGTTTCGTTCGAGCTTTATCCCGGCGAGGTGCTGGCGATCGTCGGCGAGTCCGGCTCGGGCAAATCGACGCTGCTGCAGATGCTGTCGGCACAGCTGGCGCCGAGCGCCGGCCGCGTCTCCTATCGGATGCGCGACGGCGTGCTCCGCGATCTCGCCGCGCTCGGCGAAGCCGAGCGCCGATTGCTGCTGCGCACCGACTGGGGCTTCGTGCACCAGGACCCGGCGCAGGGCCTGCGCATGGCGGTCTCGGCCGGCGCCAATGTCGGCGAGCGGCTGATGGCAATCGGCTGGAATCACTACGGCCGCATTCGCGACACCGCCAGCGACTGGCTGCAACGCGTCGAGATCGACACCAGCCGCATCGACGATGCGCCGCGCACGTATTCCGGCGGCATGCGGCAGCGGCTGCAGATCGCCCGCAATCTCGTCACCGGCCCGCGCCTCGTGTTCATGGACGAGCCGACCGGCGGCCTCGATGTCTCGGTGCAGGCGCGGCTGCTCGATCTGGTGCGCAGCCTCGTCACCGAGCTTGGCCTCGCCGCCATTGTGGTGACGCACGATCTCGCAGTGGCGCGGCTGCTGTCGCATCGCATCCTGGTGATGAAATCCGGCCGCGTCATCGAGACCGGGCTGACCGACCAGGTGCTCGACGACCCGCGCGAGCCCTACACACAACTTCTCGTCTCCTCGATCCTGCCGGCGTGATGACCATGGCCACAACTCCCGCTCTCGTCGTCGACAATGCGCAGAAGAGCTTCGTCATGCACCTGCAGGGCGGCGTGACGCTGCCGGTGGTGCGCGGCGTCAGCTTCACCGTGCAGGCCGGAGAATGCGTCGTGCTGTCGGGCCCGTCCGGCGCTGGCAAGTCGTCGATCCTGAAGATGATCTTCGGCAATTATCGCTGTGATGCCGGCGCGATCCGGATCACGCAGAGTGGCGCCGCGCTCGATATCGCCACAGCGCAGCCGCGCGAAATTCTTGCGGCCCGCCGCGACACGATCGGTTATGTCAGCCAGTTCCTGCGCGCGGTGCCGCGCGTCGCGGCGATCGACGTCGTCGCCGAGCCGCTGGTGGTGCAGGGCGAATCGCGCGAAGAGGCGCGAGAAAAGGCCGGCGTGCTGCTGCGCCGGCTCAACATTCCGGAGCGGCTGTGGGGCCTGCCGCCGGCGACGTTCTCGGGCGGCGAACAGCAGCGCGTCAACATCGCCCGCGGCTTCCTGGCGCATCGGCCCATCCTGCTGCTCGACGAGCCGACCGCATCGCTCGATGCCAACAACCGCAAAGTGGTCGTCGAACTGATCGCCGAAACCAAGGCGCGCGGCACGGCGATCATCGCCATCGTCCACGACGACGAGGTGCGCGCGCAGATCGCCGACCGCATTGTCGACGTCACGTCATTTGCAGCCGCGGCCTAACGACAAGAGAAAGAACACATGAGTGAACCGCAGGACCTGTTGCTCGGCAACGCGAAGCTGGTACTGGCCGATCGGGTGATCGAGCGCGGCTGGATCGCGATCGCGGGCGGCAAGATCGCCGAATTCGGCGAAGGCGATCGAGCCGGCGCCGAAGACATGCGCGGCGAGCTGCTGATGCCGGGCCTCGTTGAACTCCACACCGATCATCTCGAGGCGCATTATCTGCCGCGGCCGAAAGTGTTCTGGGACCCGCTGTCCGCCGTCGTATCCTATGACGGCCAGCTGGCGACCTCGGGCATCACCACCGTGCTGGATTCGCTCCGGGTCTGGCGCGAACAGGGCGCCGAGGAAGTCGATGGCCGTGCCGGTGTGCTGGCCGAAGCGATCTCGGCTGCGCGCGATGCCGATCTGCTGCGCGCCGATCACTTCCTGCACCTGCGCTGCGAGATCCCGATGCCCAGCGTCGTCGAGGAGGCCAAGGAGCTGGTCGATCGTCCCGACGTGCGGCTGATGTCGCTGATGGATCACACGCCGGGCCAGCGCCAGTTCCGTGACGAGGGCAAGCTGCGCGATTACTATCGCGGCAAGGGCGCCGGCAAGACCGACGCCGAGCTCGACGTGTTGTTCGCCCGGCGCCTGGCCAATCAGCAGGCCTATGCGGCGCAGAACATGGTAGAGATCGTCGCGCTGGCCAAGCAGTACAACGTGCCGCTGGCGAGCCATGACGACACCACCGAGGAAAACGTCTCCGACGCGATCCGCGACGGCGTCGCGGTGGCGGAGTTTCCGACCACGCTGGAAGCGGCGCGGGCGCTGCATCAGGCCGGCATCGATATCCTGATGGGCGCGCCCAACGTGGTGCGCGGCGGCTCGCATTCCGGCAACATCGCCGCCGTCGAACTGGCTCAGGAAGGCTTGCTCGACATCCTGTCATCCGACTACGTTCCGTCGAGCCTGCTGCTCGGCGCGCTGCGGCTGCCCGATCATGTCCGCAGCATCGATCTGGCCACCGCGGTGCGCACCGTCACCAAGACTCCGGCGGAGGCTGTCGGTCTTGTTGATCGCGGCGAGATTGCTGTCGGCCGGCGTGCGGATTTGATCCGGGTGCATGTCGCGCGCGGGCTGCCGGCGGTGCGGAGCGTGTGGCGCGAGGGCGTGCGGGTGGCATGACGGAAGCGGCGGCGAGCTTACGCAAGACGTCGGCTCGGATCGGTCCGGGCCGGCTCGTGCTGATCGTCGGCCCGTCCGGCGCCGGCAAGGATACGCTGATCGACGCCGCGCATACGCTGTGCGGAGAAGACAGCAGCATCGTGTTTCCGCGCCGTATCGTGACGCGTGCCGCCTCGGCGGCGGAAGACAACATCCAGGTCTCGCCCGATCAGTTTCGCGCCCTTCTCGCGGACGACCAACTCGCCTTGCACTGGGAGGCCCATGGTCACGCCTACGGCCTGCCGCGCAGCCTCGACAACGATCTGCGCGCCGGGCGGACCGTCGTGGCGAATGTGTCTCGGACAGTGATTGTAGCGGCTCGCGAGGCCTATGATAATGTCGTGGTGGTGCTGATCACCGCGCCGGCCGAAGTTCTGGCGGCCCGCATAGCCGCACGGGCGCGCAGCAGCGACGGCAGCATTCAGGAGCGGGTGGGCCGCAGTGTCGATGCGGCGGCCGATGAGATTATCAACAACGTCGGCCCGATAGCCGATCATGCCCAGGAACTTGCGAGGATCATTCGGCATGGACGCCAGGACTAACCCCGCCACTTCTCCGCTGTTTCCGGTGGTCGAAACCGTCGAGGCGCTGGAGGCAATCTACGGTGTGCCGAATGCGGCCTCGACCGAGAAGGTCGCGCACCACATCACCCCCGCGTATCGCACGCTGATCGAGAAGGCGCCGTTCGCGGCACTCGCCACCATCGGCCCGGAAGGCATCGATTGTTCGCCGCGCGGCGACGTGCCGGGCTTCATCCGCATTCACGACGACACCACGCTGCTGATCCCGGATCGCCGCGGCAACAACCGCATCGATTCACTGCGCAATGTGGTGCGAGACCCGCGCGTCGCGCTGATGTTGCTGATTCCGGGCTGCACCAACGCGGTGCGCATCAACGGCCGCGGTGCCATCACTGCCGACGAAGCGCTGCGCGCGTCGTTCTGCGTCGAAGGCAAGGCGCCGCGCACCGTGCTGGTGATGACCGTCGAGGAAATCTACTTCCAGTGCGGCCGCGCCCTGATCCGCTCCGGCCTTTGGGACCCGAGCAAACAGGTCGACGCCGACAGCCTGCCGACCCCCGGCGAAATCCTCGCCTCGATGACGGACGGCCGCGTCGGCGGCGAAGATTACGACCGTGCTTGGCCCGAACGCGCCAAGGCGTCGATGTGGTAAGGATGATCCACGCAGGAACTCAGCATTGAAATCCGTCATGCCCGGGCTCGTCCCGGGCATCCACGTCTTCGCCTATCCGCGGAGCAAGAACGTGGATGGCCGGGACAAGTCCGGCCATGACGAAGTTGGGATGAGTGAAGCCCATCCACGTCATTGCGAGGAGCGCAGCGACGAAGCAATCCAGCCCGGTGCACTGAGCTGGATTGCTTCGCTTCGCTCGCAATGACGGAATTGGCGTCAGGGCGTAGGTGGCGAGGCATTCAGCGTCGCCAGCATTTGAACCTCACTCCTTCCCCTGATCTGTCACGATGTCGCCGAAGCGTACCCACTTCTCGCCGTCGAACTTCGCCATCTGGAACTGCTTGTTGACGCGGTAGTCGGTCGGGGTGGTGGTGACGCTGATGCCGGGGAGCAGCATGTCGAGCGGTACGTTGGTCATGTGGGTGGCCTGATACATCACGTTGTCGCGGGTTAGATTGTCACCGCAGGCTTTCAACACGTGCACCAACAGCTGCGCGGTGATGTAGCCGTAGACGTTGAAACTCGAATTGCTGTCACCGTCCGGATAGTACTTTGCCATGAAGGCCCGATAGCGCATGTTGCCGGGATCGTTCGCCCACTGCGGATCGTCGTGCTCCTTGACATAGCCGACGCTGATCACGCCCTTGGAAGCTTCGAGCCCGGCAGGCTTGAGCACCTGACCGATCGAGCCGGCGTTGATGTCGATGATGTGGATCGGATGCCAGCCGATCTCGTAGATCTTCTTGATCGCTTGCGCGGCCTGCTTGGGCGTGGCGGCGCTGAACAACAGGTCGGCGCCGGAATCCTTGATCTTCAAGATCTGCGAATCGATGGTCGGCTCGCTGAGTTCGTAGGACGCTTCGGCGACGATCATCTTGGCGGCCTTGTCGCCGAGCCCGGCCTTGAGGCCGGCCAGATAGTCCTTGCCGAGATCGTCGTTCTGGTAGAGCACGCCGACCTTGGCGTCGGGATGTTCCTTCAGGATGAACTGGCCGTAGATCCGGCCCTCGACGAAGTAGCTCGGGTTGAAGCCCATCGTCCACGGAAATTGCTTCGGGTCGCTGAAGCGCGCGGCGCCGGTGGCGGCGAACAGTTGCGGCACCTTCTTGGCGTTCAGATATTTCAGCACTGCGGCGTTCGGCGCGGTGCCGATGATCTGGAACGTGAGCAGCACTTCGTCGCTCTCGACCAGCTTGCGGATCTGCTCGACGGTCTTCGGCGGCGAATAGGCGTCGTCGTACTGGATCAGATTGACCTTGCGGCCGCCCACGCCGCCCTGCTCGTGNATCATCCGGATATAGGCGGCCTCGACCTTGGCGATGTTGCCGAAGGCGGACGCAGGGCCGCTCATCGGCATGGTCTGGCCGACCTTGATTTCGGTGTCGCTGGCGCCCGGATCGTATTTCTTCTCGGCAAACGACGGCGTGGCGAGCGTGGTGGCGAGCAGCAGCGCGACGGCGGCTGCCGTCGTCCGGGACAAAGTCATGGCGTTTCCTCCGAACCGGTCGCTGATCCCCGCCGGCTGTTGATTGCCGCTAGCTTCGGTCTGAAATCCGGATAGGTCAAGTTCATTCATTTAGTGCTAAATGAATTTGTTGCGTCGTCTTGACCGGGCGTGGGCTGGAAACGCATCGTCGGACTTGGCGTCGATCCAGGGCGGCGCCCGGGTAGGGAAGGCGGACAATCATGCCAGCAGCGCCGGGTCGCGAAGGGCGTCGGACGCGCGCCGAGCAACGCGCCGCCAGCGTCAAGACCATCCTCGACACCAGCGAGGAGCTGTTTGCGGAGCGCGGCTATTTCGGCGTGACCATCAAGGACGTCGCCGACCGGATGGGCATCCATCCGGCGCTGATCCACTACTACTTCGACGGCAAGCAGGCGCTGTTCGACGCCGTGTTCGAGCGCCGCATGGCCGGCGCAGTTGCGGCGCGCACCGCCGCGCTCGATGCCTACGAGGCGGAGGCCGGCGATCAGCCGACCATCGAAGGCGTGCTGCACGCTTACTACGATGGCGCGTTCCAAGTGCACAGCGACGACGAAGCCGGCTGGCGCGCCTTCGGCCGCATCTTCGCGCAGGTCAATAACGCGCCCGGCTATGGCGCCGAGCAGATGGACATCCATCTCGACCCAGTGGTGCTGCGGCTGGTGGCACTGCTGCAGAAGGCGCTGCCGGACGCGACTCCCGAAGACCTGTTCTGGAGCTTCCAATTCACGTCCGGGGCCTATTCGCTGATCATGTCGCGCACCGGCCGCATCGACCGGTTGTCGGGCGGCCGCTGTTCGTCGGACGATTTCGACGCGGTGCGCGAGCGGTTCGTGACCTTCATGGCCGCGGGATTGCAGGCGGTGTACGCACGCAACAAACGGGCCTGAGGTCTCAGCTAGCCGCAAGCTGTTTCAGCGGCAGCTTCGAGCTTTCCTTCAGCCGATCCAGCACGATCGACGATCGCACATGGGCGACGCTCTGGTGCGGCATCAGGACGTTGTTGACGAGGTCGGACAGGCCCTTGAGATCGCGTAGCACGGCCTTGATGACGTAGTCGGCGTCGCCGGTCAGCGAGTAGGCTTCCTGGACTTCATCGATGCGACCGATCAGCGCGCGGAATTTCTTAGCGTTGTCGGGCGAGTGCGTCGCCAGCGTCACCTGGATGAAGGCGACGACGCCGAAGCCGAGCGCTTCGCCCGCCAACTCGGCGCGATAGCCGGTGATGACGTTGTCCTGCTCGAGTCGCATCCGCCGCCGCGAGCATTGCGACGGCGACAGCTGCACCCGGTCGGCCAATTCCTGGTTGGTCAGGCGGCCGTCTTCCTGCAGAGCGCTGAGCATCTTGAGGTCGAATGCATCGATCGAGATCATGCGTCAAAGCCACCATTCATGCACACATCGTGCATAGGCTAGCGCAAATGGCTCGCGTTTGCACGCCTCTTGCGCGCCGTTCGAGCAATGATGCGTGCTCAAGCCAAATCTGGAGGAGCCGCCGATGGGACCATTTCCGCACGATGCGCAGCCGGCCACGATCAGCGCCGACAATCCAATGGGCACCGACGGGTTCGAGTTCGTCGAATTCGCCCATCGCGATCCGGCGCAGCTCCACACGCTGTTCAACCTGATGGGCTTCACCCTCGTGGCCAAGCATCGCAGCAAAGCGATCTCGGTCTATCGCCAGGGCGACGTCAACTATCTGGTCAACGAGCAGCCCGGCAGCCACGGCACTGACTTCGTTACTGCGCACGGCCCGTGCGCGCCGTCGATGGCGTTCCGTGTCGTCGATGCCGAGCAGGCCTATGAGCGCGCGATCGCGCTCGGCGCCGAACCGGCCGATGTGACGGCGGCGCAGAAGACGCTCGACGTGCCGGCCATCAAGGGCATCGGTGGCAGTCTCTTGTATTTCGTCGATCGCTACGGCGCGAAGGGCTCTGCCTACGACGCCGAGTTCGACTGGGTAGGCGCCCCTAACGCGCGGCCGGCGGGCGAGGGGCTCTACTACATCGACCATCTGACCCACAATGTCCATCGCGGCCGCATGGATGTGTGGACCGGGTTCTATACCAAGCTGTTCAACTTCCGGCAGATCCGCTTCTTCGACATCGAAGGCCGCGCCTCCGGCCTGTTCTCGCGGGCGCTGACCAGCCCGGACGGCAAGATCCGGATTCCGATCAACGAGGACGCCGGCGATTCCGGACAGATCGAAGAGTATCTCACTCTGTATCGCGGCGAAGGCATCCAACACATCGCCTGCGGCTGCCGCGACATCTACGCGACGGTTGAAGGTCTGCGCAGCGCCGGCCTGCCGTTCATGCCGTCGCCGCCTGAGACGTACTTCAAAAAGATCGACGCGCGGCTGCCGCAGCACGGCGAGGATATCGCCCGCCTGCAGAAGAACGGAATCCTGATCGACGGCGAAGGCGTGGTGAACGGCGGCCAGACCAAGGTGCTGCTGCAGATCTTCTCGGCCAACGCGATCGGCCCGATCTTCTTCGAATTCATCCAGCGCAAGGGCGACGACGGCTTCGGCGAAGGCAACTTCAAGGCGCTGTTCGAGTCGATCGAGGAGGACCAGATCCGCCGCGGCGTGCTGAAGGCGGAGCAGGCGGCGTAAGAACCGCCCGCGCCTCACCGTCATTGCGAGCGAAGCGAAGCAATCCAGCGCAGTGCACTGAGCTGGATTGCTTCGTCGCTTCGCTCCTCGCAATGACGAGGAAATTCTCCCGCCACAACTAACTGTTCACGTTTCCCCCACCCCCCGCGTCAGATACGCCGCCAGCATGGCGCGGGCGTCGTTGCGCCTTCGCGTCAGCCAGTCGGCGGCGCTTAGGTCGGATTCGAACTCTGCCGACAGCGTGTGCATATTGGCGACGTGGAACTGGCTGAGTGCGGCAATCATCACGTAGAGTCGCAGCGGATCGATATCGGGGGCGAGCCGGCCCTCGGCGACACCGCGGGCGAGCAGCCGCTGCGTCATGCCGAGCACCGGTGACGACATCTCCTGAATGCGCGGCGACTTCTTCATGTGCCGCGCCTTCATCATGTTCTCGCTGCGCAGCAGGCTGACCAGATGGCCGTTGCGCTCCAGATGCCCGTTCATGAAATCGAACAGCTTGAGCAGCCCCTCGAGCGGATCGAGATGCATCAGGTCCAGCTTGAGTTCTTCACTGCGCAGCGCGCCGAGCGCGCTTTCCAGCGTCGCGACATACAACGCCGACTTGCTGCCGAACAATTCGTAGATCATCCGCGGATTGGAGCCGGCTTTCTTGACGATGCGGTCGATCCGCGCGCCGGCATAGCCGTGGGTGGCGAATTCGGCGGTAGCAGCTTTCAGGATCTCGGCTCGGTTCTGTTCGGCCGAGCGGCGCGGCCGTCGGCGCGGTTTAGTTTCGGTGTCGAGATCAGTCATCGAGTTCGTCATTTCGCCGTCCGGTCAGCGAGACGCGCGGAAAGCCGTCGGGCCGCATCGAGCAAGGCGCGGTCCTGGCCTGCGCCTGCGACGATCGAGAGGCCGGCGGGGCAGCCGTCGACGGTCGCGACGGGAAGGTTGATCTGCGGCAGCCCGGCATGGCCGGCGATCGACGTCAACGTCAGCGCGCGCCCGTAGAACGGGCCGATCTGCGCGCCGGCGCCGGGCGCGTCCTTGCGCAGCGCGATGCACGGCGCGGTGGGAATCAGCCAGGCGGTGCCGACGCTGAGCTGCGTGCGGAGCTTGGCTCGGATAGCGTCGCGCACCGGCTGCCACCGTGCGACATCTTCGGCGGTGATCTCTTCGGTGCCTGCAAAGCGCGGCGCTATCGCTTCGCCGAAACGGGGCTTGGTCGCGCTGATCCACGGCCCCAGCTCGCGCCAATTCTCCGTGCCTTGCAGAATGCGATAGCAGTCGAACCAGTCGGTCTCGGCCCCGTCGAAGACGGTGATCTCTTGCGTGACTCCGAGCGCGCGACAGACCTCGCGCAGCGCGGCCGCCACCGGCTCGTCGGCGATCGCAAAGGCGTCGCTGACGATAATCAGCTTCTCGATCGGTGCAGGCGAGGCTTTCGGCAGCAGGACGTCGCCGACTTTGGCGAGGATCTCGGGATCCCGCGCGAACCAGCCGACGGTGTCGTAGCTCGGCGCGAACGGCAGAACGCCGTCGAGCGAAAGCGCATTGTGGGTGGGGCGCATACCGTAGATGCCGCAGAAGCTCGCCGGCACCCGCACCGAACCGCCGGTGTCGGTGCCGAGCGCGAAGTCCACGAGACCGGCGGCGACCGCCGAGGCGGAGCCGGATGACGAGCCGCCGGGAATCCGATCCGGGCAGGCCGGATTGAGCGGCGTGCCGTAATGTTCGTTGACGCCTTCGAGGCTGAACGCGAGTTCGTCGGTGATGGTCTTGCCGCGCACGCTGGCGCCTGCGCTAAGTAATCGCTCGACCACGGGGGCGGAACGCTGCGCGGGCTGATGCGTGCGCAGCCAGTCCGGATTGCCGCCACCCGTCGTGGTGCCGGCGACATCGATCAGGTCTTTGACCGCGAAGGTTAGTCCGTCGAGCGCCCCTGCGGCGGTCTGCGGCACCTGAAGCAGCGGACCGGGGACGAATGCGCAGACCTCGCGCGCAGGCGCTCCCCGTTGATTGATGTTGGTCTTCATCCTGCTGTCTCCGATGCGATCTTATTCAGGCGTGCGCGGCCCGGCTTCCGACGACGTGTTCCGACTACAAACTGTGCCGATCTCCCTGACTGCAAGTTCGCTGCCAGAGGGGATTTGCAAACAGAATCAACGCCAGCTTCTGGGGCGCGCGACCCCTCTGCTTGCAGATTCGACAATAGTCGCAGCCGGCGGCTTAAAAAGTAAGCATTTGTTTGTTTGTGGCTGAGGCCCGCAAAATATTCTGTTGAAAAATCAATGGGCTGTGCTGTTGGCATACCGCTTGCTCAAGTTCGCGGGCCGAAGCCAATTCAGCAGTCCAAGAGGGTCACATGAGGTCACGCCGTTCCGTTCTGAAAGCCGCGCTGCTCACCGGCGCGCTGACGTTGTCCGCCACGCTGGCGCACGCCGAGCCGCTCAAGGTCGGCATCCTGATTCCGGGGTCGAAGTCCGACAAGGGCTGGATGGAGTCGTCCTACGACGGCCTGATGGCCGCCGAGAAAAAATACGGCGACAAGATCAAGGTACAGATGATCGAAAACATCAACTACGCCGATATGGATCAGGCGCTGACCAACCTCGCCAGCAAGAACACGCTGGTGATCGGCGTCGGCGGCCAGACCCAGGCGTCGGTGTACAAGATCGCCAAGCGCTTCCCGAAAGTGCACTTCTCGATCGTCGGCGGCAATGACGGCGAGAGCGCCCCGAACGTCGCCGGCTACGACGTCAAGCAGGCCGAGATCGCCTATGTGGCCGGCGCCGCGGCGGCGATGCTGTCGAAAAACGGCGCGATCAGCTATGTCGGCGGCCTTGAGATTCCGTCGATCGTCAATGCCGGCAAGGAATTCGGCAACGGCGCCAAGTCGATCAATCCGAATATCAAATACACCGAGAACTACACCGGCGATTTCGACGACGTCGCCAAGGCCAAGGAAGCGACGCTGGCGGCGATCGCGCAGGGGGCCGACATCCACTACCACATTCTCAATCTGGGCCTGCGCGGCATGGAGCAGGCGGCGAAGGAGAAGGGCACCCACATCATCGGCAGCTACACCGATCGCTGCGGCACCGACCCGCTCTACGTCGCCTATTCGATCACCGGCACCGGCTATCAGGTGCAGTACGCGATCGACCAGGCTGTGAACGGCACCTGGGCGCCGGGCTACAAGGAGTTCGGCCTCAAGATGGGTCCGGAAGCGTCCAACATGGTGATCTGCGGCGCGACGCCGGAGCAGAAGGCCAAGCTCGACGCCATCATGAAGGATCTGCGCGACGGCAAGATCAAGGTGCTGAAGGGCTAGCCATGATCAGCACCTCGCCCGCCGCCGAAGTCTCGGCCGCGCCGCTGCTCAGCCTGTCTCAGGTGACGAAGCGGTTCGGCAGCTTCACCGCATTGTCGGAGGTCTCGCTCGACCTGCGGCCGGGCGAGGTGCATTGCATCCTGGGTGAAAACGGCGCCGGCAAGTCGACGCTGTGCAACGTGATGTTCGGCGTGTACCGGCCGGACGGCGGCGCGATGAGCTATCGCGGCACCGCCTATCAGCCGTCCGGACCGGCGGACGCGCTGGCCCAGGGCATCGCCATGGTGCACCAGCATTTCAGCCTGGTCGGCGACATGAGCGTCGTCGACAACGTGTTGCTCGGCCGCGGTCGCGGCGTGCTCAACCGCAAGGAATGCGCGCGGCAGCTCGCCAAGCTGGCAGATGAGTACGGTCTGCCGCTCGATCCGAATGCCAAGATCGACGACCTCTCGGTCGGCGAGCGGCAGCGGGTCGAGATCGTCAAATGCCTGATCCGCGATCCGCAGCTGTTCGTGCTCGACGAGCCGACCGCGGTGCTGCTGCCGGACGAGATCGCCGCGTTGCTGCAGGTCTGCCGCCGCGTCGCGGCGAGCGGCCGCGCAGTTGTGCTGGTGACGCACAAGCTCGCCGAGATCAAGGAAGTCGCCGACCGCGTCACCGTGCTGCGTGGTGGTCGCACCGTGGCAACCTCGGATGCGCCGGCCAAGCATATCGACGCGTTGGTGCGGGCGATGATCCACGGCGACGTCGCCGAGCTCGACGGCACCGCGGCGTCGACGCTGGGGCTCGGCAAAGTCCAACACGTCGGCCATCAGCCGCCGCCGCGCAGCAAGGTCGAGGCGCTGCAGATCGACGGGCTGACGGTGAAGGATCGCCAGGGCGTCACCCGGCTCGATAATTTCACACTAACTGTCGATCGCGGCGAGATCGTCGGCGTCGCCGGCGTCGAGGGCAACGGCCAGAGCGAACTCGCCGCCGTGCTGGCCGGCATGATGGCGCCGACTTCCGGCCACTTCTATCTCGGCGAGGCCGATCTCACGGGACGCTCGCCCAAAGAGATCACCGCGGCCGGCATCGGCATCGTCTCCGAGGATCGCCACGCGGTCGGCTGCGTCCTCGGCATGAGTCTCGCGGAGAACATCTATCTCAACCGCCTCGACGAGTTCACGCGTTTCGGCTTCCTCAACCGCACCGCTTTGCAGCGCGAGGCGACGACGCTGATGCAGCGCTTCGATGTTCGCGCCCGCGGACCGGGCGCAGCGTTTTCGAGCCTGTCAGGCGGCAATCAGCAAAAGGCCGTGCTGGCGCGCGAGATCACGCTGCCGAACCTGTCGTGCCTCGTCGCGTCGCAGCCGACGCGTGGCCTCGACGTCGGCGCGGTGGCAGCGGTCTACGGCCACATCCGCGAAGCCTGCGGCCGCGGCATCGCGGTGCTGCTGGTATCGTCCGAACTCGACGAACTCCTCAGCGTCGCTGACCGCATCGTGGTGCTGTATCGCGGCCGGATCATGGGCACCTGCGCGGCCGATCCGGCCCGCAAGGCGGAGATCGGCGCAATGATGGCGGGGCAGGCGCAATGACCACGCTCGATCAGCAGAAACAAGCTGCCGCACCGCGCTTCAAGCCGCGGCCGTCGCTGTTAGTCCCGATCGCCGCGGTAGCGTTCGCCGCCGCCGTCGGCCTCATCCTGATCGCGGCGATCGGCGTGTCGGTGCCGGATGCGATCGCGGCGTTCATCGACGGCACCATCGGTTCGCCTTATGCGCTCGCTGCCTCGCTGAACCGCGCCTGCGTGTTCGCGCTGGTCGGCTTCGGCTTTGTGCTCGCCAACCGCGCCAATCTCACCAATGTCGGCGGCGAGGGCCAGATCGCAGTCGGCGGCATCGCCGCCACAGCGGTGGCGCTCTATGGCCATGTGGCTGATCTGCCGCTCGGCCTGGCCTTCATCCTG
>NZ_BADD01000581.1 GCF_000333455.1 Rhodopseudomonas sp. B29 | reverse complement strand
TCGCGCGAGACAAAATCGGCGACATCGTGCTCGGCCAGCCGAACTGGCCGGCACGCGTGGCGCAGGTCGGCAACTGCTACAACAACCAGTTCGAACTGCCGGCGGCTTCGCGCCGGCTTCGTATTTGTCGAGAAACGCCTCGACCGGCAGTTTGCGGAAATCCGGCAGCGCCAGCCGCAGCGCCTCGTGCTCCCAGTCCCACCAAGCCAGGTCGAGCAGCCTTTCGGCGACGGCTTCGGAAAAGCGCCGGCGCAGCGGCCGCGCCGGATTGCCGACCACGATCGTATAGGCTGGCACGTCGTGCGTCACCACCGCGCCGGCAGCGATCACCGAGCCGGTGCCGATATTGCGGCCCGGCAGCACGATGGCGCCATGGCCGATCCATACGTCGTGGCCGATGTCGATGTGATGCGCCCGCCGCCATTCGAAGAACTCGGCGTCGTCACTTTCGCCTTCGAAATAGGCGCTGGCCCGGTAGGTGAAATGCGCCTGGGTGGCGCGCTGCATCGGATGATTGCCCGGATTGATCCGGGTCATCGCCGCGATCGAGCAGAACTTGCCGATGTTCGTGTAGGTGATCTGCGAATCATTGACCACATAGGAGTAATCGCCCATCGCCACCTCGTGCAGGATGGTGCGGGCGCCGACCTCGCAATAACGTCCGAGCCGGACATCGTGCAGCTTGGCGCTGGGATCGACGGTGGGAGCGACCGAAAGCTGTTTGCCGGCCATCGTGAATGAGTCCTCTTGCAAGGAAGCGGTCACTCGGCACGCGAGTGATCAGGCTCCCGATCTCGGTCTTGGGGCCGAAGTGAGCGGTCGCCGAGCTATGCCGAAATCCCGCCGTCCTGTCATTGGTCGCTGCGATGACGTCGTCGTGACAGAACGATGACTGGCCCGTCGCTCGGAACATTTCGTGTCACATAGCTGCAATTTATCGGCGCTAGCCATATGCAAACGGTGGAGCTCGCGCATGCTGGTAGTTGAAGGTCTAACTTGCTGTTTCGGGAGCAAGGCTGCCGTGGACGGCGCCTCGTTCTCCGTCGAGCGGGGCTCGTTCGTCGGAGTGATCGGTCGTTCCGGCGCCGGCAAATCGACTTTGCTGCGGATGTTGAACCGCCTCGCCGATCCGACCGAAGGCCGCATCCTGTTCGACGGCACCGATGTCACCGGACTGACCGGCCGCGAACTGCGCCAGTGGCGGGCGCGTTCGGCGATGATCTTCCAGCAGTTCAATCTGATCGGCCGTCTCGACGTGCTCACCAACGTGCTGATGGGACGACTGTCCGAAGTTTCGTCGTGGCGGTCGCTGGCGCAGATGTGGCCCGAGAAGGATCGCGCTTTGGCGCTGTCGGCGCTCGATCAGTTCGACATGGCTGGCTATGCGGCGCAGCGCGCCGATCAGCTGTCCGGCGGCCAACAGCAGCGTGTCGCGATCGCACGCG
>NZ_BADD01000582.1 GCF_000333455.1 Rhodopseudomonas sp. B29 | reverse complement strand
ATACCGCTGCTTCGCCAGCCCGGGGCGCAAACCAATTACAGGGCGGCGACGCGACCACTGCCGCGCGGCGTTGTTTTCCGATATCAGAAGGCCAGTCCCATGATCGCCATGATAGA
Organism: Rhodopseudomonas sp. B29; assembly: GCF_000333455.1. Classification (GTDB taxonomy): domain Bacteria; phylum Pseudomonadota; class Alphaproteobacteria; order Rhizobiales; family Xanthobacteraceae; genus Rhodopseudomonas. The sequence continues at coordinate 2,908 of NZ_BADD01000582.1, read as the reverse complement.
AGGCGATTGCAGACGGGCAGCTCACAACCGGATTCGCCTTCGCCCCATGGCCGCCAAGCCCTCGACCAGCATCGCCCGCCGCGCCCGCACCAGGGCCGAGGCGGATTTCGCCACCTGGCTGATGATGGCCAAGCTGGGCAGCTTCGACACGCTGCCGGACAACGCCCAGAAGGTGCTGAATGCCTATCGCGAGCGGCTGGACCGCATGACCGAGATCGAATCCAAGGCGATCGCGGTGCGCGAGACCTATCAGGCCTATTACAGCGACATGGGCGGCACCGGCGAAGCGCCCGAGCCCGAACCGCGCAATCCGCCGCCGCCGGAGCGCGGCGACACCGCGGTCGACAATGTCGTCCGCTTCCAGAAGCCGCCCAAGGACAAACCGAAACCGGTTCGTCCCGCCGACCGCGGCGCCCGCACCTCGCCAGGCGGCCGCAAGCCGGTGCCGGCGCTGCTGATCTTCATCGGCCTGTGCGCGATCGTGGTGGCGTGGAAGTTTCTGACGCGGTGAGCGGGCGACGCCTTTTGACGTAGCAACGTAGGAGCCCGTCATCCTGAGGTGCGAGCGCAGCGAGCCTCGAAGGATGACCACCACACGCGCTGTAGCCCATCCTTCGAGGCACGCCCGACCGCGCTGACGCGCGGCCAAGCGTGCACCTCAGGATGACGTTGTGCATGTGGATCGGCGGAGAACCGTGCGTACTACATCCGCCGCGTCAGTTCGCGGTGCTTGAGCATCGTCACGACGCGTGGGCGGCGGGTGAGGAGCGAGATGGTTCGGCGGACCAGCCAGACACCGGCTGCGGCGCAGGCGATCAGGAACGCCAACAGGACCGCCGCGGGCAGCGCTACTTCGACTATGCTGAACTCGCCGCTATTCATGCGCCAAAGCCTCTCTGATCTGAGGCTCAAACGCCGAAATGGATGTTGGTTCCTCGGCCTCCGCACTGATCGTCCGAACGATCAGTTTCGCTCAGGGACAAAGCACTAAGCTACCTTCACGCTCATCCACGTTTGTCCCGATGGACACTCGGCATCGTCACGCCGCCTTGACGCTGCGCGCAACTACATGCCGCGGTCGATGGGCGTCTCCACGGCGCCGCCGCTTTCGGCCCATTCCTTGAAGCCGCCGAGGTTGAAGACCTTGTCGTAGCCGAGAACCTTCAGCGTCTTGCCGGCGAGCGCGGCGCGGCCGCCGGAGGCGCAATACACGATCAGCGTGCGCTCCTTGTCGAGATGCTTGTCGTGAAACGGCGAGCCCGGATCGGCCCGGAATTCCAGCATACCGCGCGAGATATGGATGGCGCCGGCGATCTTGCCGCTGCTCTCGACCTCGGGCGCGTCGCGCACGTCGATCACCAGCGCGCCGCGGTCGATCAGCTCGCGCGCTTGCGTCGCGGTGATCTTCGGCACCTCGGCACTGGCGGCTTCGATCATCGATTTCAGGGTCGTGGCCATTGCTATTGACTCCATGCGAAAGAAAAATCAGCGGATCAGCCAGCGCGGCGTCGTCGCTGCATAGGCCGTCCAGTCGTCGCCGAAGCGGCTCGCCAGATGCCGCTCCTCGCGGCGAATGGCGAGTCGATCGACCAGCACCGCCGAGACGAATGCCATCAGCACGAACCACAGATTGCCGAACGCCAGGCCGATGCCGATCAGCAGTAGCGTGTTGGCAAGGTAGATCGGATTGCGGCTGGCGCGAAACGGGCCCCCGGTTACCAGTGCGTCGGCGCCGCGATTGGGAAGAAATGTGGTGTGAGCCGCCCGCATGGTCAGGATCGCCCAGCCGTCGAGCGCGATGCCGAGGCCGAGCAGCGCGAAGCCGAGCAAGCAAAGCCACTCTGCGCCCGACAAGGGCAGCGGCCACAACGTGCCGAGAGCGATCGCACTCAGCGCCGCGAGCACCAGTAGCATCGGCGGCCAGGGCAATACATTGGGACGGGAATGGACGGCATCGGGCATGCTGCCAAGATATCACATTCTATGAATGAATTCACGGCGAAAACGCAGCGCGGCTAGATGGTGCCCCACGCTTCCACAGCCACGATCCGCCAGCGAATGCCGCGGCCGGCGAATTCGCTGCCGATGGCTTCGAGCACCTCGTGCAGCACCGGCTCCGGCGCGGTGGCAACGATCTCAACCACCGACGTATAGCCGCGCACCTGTTCGATGACGCGGTCGTAGTCGATAGCGTCGCCGTGGCCTTCGACATGGTGGATGGTAAAGCCGCGCCGGGCGATCACCGGCTGAGCCAGCAGCGCGCCGGCGATGTCTTCCTTGAGTGCCGCGGGCGCGATCAGCGTCAACACCGCATCGGTCATGGCTGCGGCTCCGCGGAAGCACGCTCGATGCCGAAGCGGCGATACAGGATCGGCAGGATCACCAGCGTCAGCAGCGTCGAGCTGACGAGACCGCCGATCACCACTACGGCCAGCGGCCGCTGCACGTCGGCACCGGGGCCGGTCGCATAGAGCAGCGGCACCAGGCCGAACGCGGTGATGCTCGCGGTTAGCAGGATCGGCCGCAGCCGACGTTGCGCGCCGAGTTCGACGACCTGATCCGGCGGCAGGCCCTGATCGCGCAGCATATTGAAATAGCTGACCAGCACCAGGCCGTTGAGTACCGCGATGCCGAGCAGCGCGATGAAGCCGACCGAGGCCGGCACCGACAGATATTCGCCCGAAATCAAGAGACTGAACACGCCGCCGACCAGCGCGAACGGAATGTTGATGAATACCAGGAGCGACTGCCGCATCGACACGAAAGTGGCGAACAACAGCAGGAACACCAGCGCCAGCGCCACCGGCACCACGATGGCGAGCCTCGCCGCGGCGCGCTGCTGATTTTCGAACTGGCCGCCCCAGACGATCGAATAGCCCTCGGGTAACTTCACCTGGCAGGACCGCGC
>NZ_BADD01000583.1 GCF_000333455.1 Rhodopseudomonas sp. B29 | reverse complement strand
GGCAAAAACGTGGCGTGAGCGCTACGCAGCGCGCGGGCGCCGACCGGATCGAGAGCACCAGCCTCGATCCGCAGGACTGGGACGCCTTTCGGGCCGACGCGCACCGGATGCTCGACGACATGATCGACTACATCGCCGAGGTGCGCGAGCGGCCGGTGTGGCAGCCGATGCCGATCGAAGTGCAGGCGAGCTTCCGCGAGACGCTGCCGCGCGGCGCCACGCCGCTCGCCGAGGTCTATCGCGACTTCACCGATCACATCGCGCCCTACGCGACCGGCAATGTCCATCCCGGCTTCATGGGCTGGGTGCACGGCGGCGGCACCGCGGTCGGCATGCTGGCCGACATGCTGGCGGCGGGGCTCAATGCCAATTGCGGCGGACGTAATCACGTCGGCATCGAGGTCGAGCGCCAGATCGTGCGCTGGGTGCGCGAACTGTTCGGCTTTCCCGAAACTGCGAGCGGCGTGTTCGTGACCGGCTCGTCGATGGCCAACGCGATGGCGCTGCTGGTGGCGCGGACCCACGCGCTGGGACCGCAAGTGCGCGACCGCGGCCTCGACGGCGCGGTGCCCACCGCCTACGCCTCGGCCGCCGCGCACGGCTGCGTGACGCAGGCCGCCGATCTGGCCGGCCTCGGCCGCGATGCGCTGCGACGCATCCCGTTCGACGACCGTCATCGCATGGATATCGGCGCACTCCGCGAGCAGATCGCGGCCGACCGCGCCGCGGGTCTGAAGCCTTTTCTGGTGACTGGCTCGGCCGGAACCGTCGATGTCGGCGCGATCGACGATCTCGCGACGCTGGCCGAGTTGTGCCGCGACGAAGGCCTGTGGTTTCATGTCGATGGCGCGTTCGGGTCGCTCGGCATGCTGTCGCCGCAGATCGCGCCGAAGCTGAAGGGACTGAGCGAAGCCAATTCGGTCGCGCTCGACTTCCACAAATGGGGCCAGGTCAATTACGACGCCGGCTTCCTGATCGTGCGCGACGGCGAAGCCCATCGCGCCACGTTCGCGGCGCCGGCCGCTTATTTGCGCCGCGAGACCCGCGGCCTCGCCGCCGGCTCGCACTGGCCGTGCGACTATGGCCCCGATCTGTCGCGCGGCTTCCGCGCACTGAAGACCTGGTTCACGCTGAAGACCTACGGCACCGAACGCCTCGGCGCGATGATCGCCAATACTTGTGCGGTGGCGCGACATCTTGAAGCGCGCGTGCGCCGCGAGCCGAAGCTCGAATTGCTGGCGCCGGTGGAACTCAACATCGTCTGCTTCCGCCACCGCGACGCTCGCGAAGGTAGCGACATCGATGCGTTCAACGCCGCAATCGTCGCCGACCTGCACGAGTCGGGCATAGCCGCACCTTCCGCCACCACCATCGACGGCAAGTTCGCCATCAGGGCCGCCATCGTCAATCACCGCACGGCGTGCGAAGACGTCGATCGTCTGGTCGACGCCGTGCTGCGTTTCGGAGCGGCGCGGGAACACAAATAGCGACATCGCGGCGCGGCAGATGTCATCACGCTGACAAATACCGCAGGCCATTTTCCGGCGACGATCGAGCGACCGGAGACTTTCAATGCCCCGCAAGGCTGCGCCCAAGCCCATCCAAAAAGTCGTCAGGAAGATCAAGAAGCCGGCGACCGCCGCCGCTGACGATCATCTGTCGGTGACGCAGCGCATCGCAGCAGAAATGCTCGACAGCTTCGACGAGGAGCTGGAACTCGAGATCGATGACGACCGCATCGACGCGTTGACCAACGAGTTCGCCGATCATTCGCCGGCCGAGACCATCGACCGGCGGATGTATTTCAAGGAGCTGTTCCGTCTGCAGGGCGAACTCGTCAAGCTGCAGAGCTGGGTCCAGCACCAGCGGCTCAAGGTCGTGGTGATCTTCGAGGGCCGCGACTCCGCCGGCAAAGGCGGCGTCATCAAGCGCATCACCCAGCGGCTCAACCCGCGCATCTGCCGGGTCGCGGCGCTGCCGGCGCCGAGCGAGCGCGAGCGCACCCAGTGGTACTTCCAGCGCTACGTGTCGCATCTGCCGGCCGGCGGCGAGATCGTGCTGTTCGACCGCAGCTGGTACAAACGCGCCGGCGTCGAGCGGGTCATGGGATTCTGCACCGAGCCCGAGGTCGAGGAGTTCTTCCGTTCGGTGCCGGAATTCGAACGCATGCTGGTGCGCTCCGGCATCATCCTGATCAAATACTGGTTCTCGATCACCGACGACGAACAGCAGCTCCGCTTCATGATGCGGATCAACGATCCCTTGAAGCAATGGAAGCTGAGCCCGATGGACGTGCAGTCGCGGGCGCGCTGGGAAAACTACACCAAGGCCAAGGAAGAGATGCTGGAACGCACCAGCATTGCCGAAGCGCCGTGGCACGTCGTCCACGCCGTCGACAAGAAGAAGGCGCGGCTGAACTGCATCGCGCATCTGCTCGAGCAAATTCCTTACGAGCAGGTGCCCTACGACCCGGTGGTGCTGCCTCCGCGCATCCACCATCCCGACTACCATCGCACCCCGATCCCGGACGACATGTACGTGCCGGACAGGTACTGAGCCCACTGCCGTCATTCCGGAGCGCGCACGACCTCTCTCGTCATTCCGGGGCGCGCGAAGCGCGAGCCCGGAATGACGAACGATGGGTGATGGGTGTGGGACAGTTCGTAGGGTGGGCAAAGGCGCGACAGCGCCGTGCCCACGCGGCAGCGGCGCAGCCTCCGGCGCGTGGGCTTCGCTGCGCTCAGCGCCACCCTACGGATCGACTAACTCGTCCAAAATCCCGGCCGCGCCGGCTCCAGCCTTCCGCCGATGCGCACCGGGGCGATCTTCACCGCGAGGCCGGTGGCATCGTCGGTTTCCAGCGCAACGCCGCTGAGCGTGGCTTCGCCGTTCGCCGGTTCGAAGCGGCCCTGGGGGATGCCGGTGGTGAAGCGGTGCAGCGGCTCGTCCTTGTGCATGCCGATCACCGAATCGTAGTCGCCGGTCATGCCGGCGTCGGTCATGTAGCCGGTGCCGTTCGGCAGGATCTGATAGTCCGCGGTCGGCACATGCGTATGCGTGCCGACCACCATGCTGACGCGGCCGTCGCAGAAGAAGCCCATGCCCTGCTTTTCGCTCGACGCCTCGCCGTGGAAATCGACCACGATGGCATCGGCGGCTTCGCGCAGCGGACAGGCGTCGAGTTCACGGCCGACCGCGGCGAACGGATCGTTGAGCGGCTCCATGAAGACGCGGCCCATGGCGTTGATCACCAGCACCCGCGCGCCCTTGCGGGTCTCGATCAGCGCCGAGCCGCGGCCCGGGGTGTGGCGCGGGAAATTCGCCGGCCGGATCAGGCGCGGCGCGCGCTCGATGAACACCAGTGCCTCTTTCTGATTCCAGGCGTGGTTGCCGAGCGTCACCGCGTCGGCGCCGGCGTCGAGGAAATCATTGTAGATCGCCTCGGTGATGCCGAAGCCGCCGGCGGCGTTCTCGCCGTTGATGATGGTGCAATCGAGCTGCCAGTCACGGATCAGACCCGGGAGATACTCGGCGATCGCCACACGGCCGGCTTTGCCGACCACATCGCCGATGAACAGAATGCGCAACCTACCCTCTCCGGAAAATGAGCGTGTCCTGCTCGGTTAGCACATAATCCAAGACGACGTCGTGCGCCGCGGCCGGCACGGCCGGGATCTGCTGCATTGCGAAAGCGAGCCCGGCGGCGATCACCTGGCGCTGCGCGCGCAGCGCCTCCAGCGTCGCGTCATAATGTCCGGCTCCGTAGCCGATGCGATGGCCGAGCGCATCGAACGCCGCGAGCGGCACCAGCAGGATGTCCGGGACCACCTCGGGCGCGGCCGTTAGCGGCTCGAGAATGCCGAGCCGGCTGCGCTCGAGCGCATCCCCCTGTTGGTAGCGGCGGAAACGCAGCGGCCGCGCCGGGCCGGTGACGACCGGCAGCGCCAGCACCGCACCGCGGCTGGCCAAGACCTGCATCAATGGCCGCGGGTCGATCTCGCCGCGCATCGGCATATAGCCGGAAACGATGCTGCCGGGCCGGAGGTCGAACGGCAGTGCTCGCGCGGCCAGCGCAGCGGCGGCAGCGGCGCGATCGGAATCAGGCAGCGCGGCGCGCCGCGCCAGGGCTGCGGCACGCAGTTCAATCTTGGACGCACCGTCGGAAACCTCGGACATGCGCATCTATTGGCAGGAAGTCCGCGCTTTCGGAAG
>NZ_BADD01000584.1 GCF_000333455.1 Rhodopseudomonas sp. B29 | reverse complement strand
ATGTCGCAAAGCGGGACGCTGCCGAGAGAGCACGTCGAGCACAGGCCGGAACGGCGGCCGCACTCGCCGCTGCGTGAATTATTCGCCCCCCTCCCCGACTTGCTCGCCTGTGGCGGCGATTTGCGGATCGATGTCGATCCCTTGACCGGCCGCAACGCCTATGGCTGCGCGACGCAGCCGTCCGAAGGCTCCGCCGGCTTTGCCTCCTGCACCGCCAGCACGATTTCACCGCGCGGCTACGAGGCCGCCGAGCGCGCCCGCACCGCACTGATGTCGTCGGCGATGCTGCACGGGCTGATCGAATGTTTCGACGCGCGCGTCGAAGCCTTGCGCGACGAATTGAAAAACCTGCTCGGCATCGCGCGCAGCGGCGCCGAGGCGATCTTCACCGCCTCCGGCAGCGACGCGCAGCTCACGGTGCTGGCGATCAGCCGCGCGCTGCTCGGCGACGATGTGACCACGCTGGTGGTCGCCGCCGACCAGACCGGCACCGCCACGACCTACACGGCGCGCGGCCAGCATTTCAGCGGCCGAACCGCCAATGACGCCGCCGTCGTTCGCGGCGACAACGTCTGCGGCCTCGGAGCAGTGCGCAGCGTCGCCGTGAGGCTGCGCGATGCCGACGGGCACCTGCGCGCCGCGTCGGCGGTCGATGCCGACATTCTCGAACAGGTCGAGACCATCGTGGCCGAGGGCGGCCGCGTGATGCTCGAGGCGATGGACAGCTCCAAGCTGGGTTACTCGGCCCCAAGCGAGCGCTGCCTCGCCGAAATCGCCGCGCGCTGGCCCGGCCGGGTGCAGATCGTGATCGACGCCTGCCAGATGCGGCTCGGGCCCGCGCGCATCGCCGCGCATCTGGCGCGTGGCGCCTTGGTACTGATCACCGGATCGAAATTCTACGGCGGGCCGGCCTTCAGCGGCGCCGTGCTGGTGCCCCCGCAGATCGGCGCTCGCCTCATCGCTGCGCCGCTCGCAGTCGGGCTCGACGATTACATGACACGCTCCGACTGGCCGGCGCGCTGGACCAGCGTGCGCGAGCAATTCCGCACGGCGCCGAATTTTGGCCAATGGCTGCGCTGGGAAGCCGCGATTGCCGAGATGCGCGCTTACCACGCGGTGCCCGAGGTATTTCGGCGCAGCGCCATGCGCGCGCTCGGCAGTGGCCTCGCCCGCCTGATCACGGCTTCGCCGTCGCTGCGGCTTGTGCCGGCCCTGGTGCAGGTCGACCGGGACGACGAATTCGCCCTGCCGTCGATCTTCGCCTTCACCCTCCAGCGAAACGGCCGTGCGCTCGACCTGAAGCAGTGCCGGGCGACTTACACAGCACTGACTACGGACGATGCCCCCTCGATTGTTCCGGACGCCTTCACCTCGCCCAGCCTGATCGGCCAGCCGGTCGGCTGGGGCGGCCCGGCCGACGATCGGGTTGCGGCGCTGCGCATGTGTATCGGAGCGCGCCACATCATCGACGCATGGTCGGCACCGTCGAGCGCGACCGACGAGACGCTGAGCCTCATCCTCGACAACGCCGCCGATGTCGTCGCCCGCATCGAGACGCTGCTGTCGCAGCCGGACACTCAACTCACTGCCAGGAATGTTCATGCCTAGTAATTCTGCTTCGCAGCCGGCCGCGCTTGCGGCCGACCGCATCGGCTTCGCCACACTCACCAAGCGTGCGTTCGACGGCGAGAATCTGTACCCGCTGTGGCAGGACCTGATGGCCAAGGTCGACGCCGGCACCGCCAGCGCCGGCGAGCAACTCGACCTGGCTCTGATCACGCAACTATTTGGCCACAAGGACGCCGGCCTGTCGGTGCAGACCGAAACGCTGGCGCAGCATCAGCTGTATCGCTCGCCTTGCCGGACCAATACGCCGAAGCTGCGCGTGCTGGCGCTGGCCGGCGACATCGACATGGGCGGCAACACGCCGATCGAATTCCTGCTGCAGCATTCCGACATCGAGCTGCAGACTCTCTACGTGATCGACGGCATTGGCCTGCCCGATCCACTGCCCGCTCACGACATCGCCATCGTGGTCGCCTCGGATTCCGGAGAAAGCCGTAACGCACTGGCGATGATCGACGCCGCCGCCTCGACCTGGCCCGTGCCGCTGCTCAATCAGCCGAAGGCCATCGGCCGGCTGGATCGCGACAAGCTGTATCAGATCCTGCACGGCGTCGAAGGCCTCGACATTCCCGCCACGGTCGCGGTCGCCCGCGACACGCTGGTGTCGGTGGCCGAAGGCGATACCGAGCTCGCCACAGCCTGCGAAATCGACTATCCGGCGATCATCCGGCCGCGCGGCTCGCATGCCGGCCGCGGCCTCGCCAAGATCGACGATGCCGCTGCGCTCGCCGGCTATCTGGCCGGGCACGGCGAAGCCGAGTACTTCGTGTCGCGCTTCGTCGATTATTCCGGCGACGACGGCCAGTTCCGTAAATATCGCGTCGTCGTGGTCGACGGCACCGCCTATGCCTGCCACATGGCGATCGCCGATCAGTGGGACATCTGGTACCTCAACGCCGGCATGGCGCAGAGCGCCGCCAAGCGGCTGGAGGAAGCGGCGTTCTTTTCACACCTTCGATTTCGGCTTCGGCCGCCGCCATCGCACCGCGCTGAGCGGCCTGATCGAGCGCGTCGGAATCGATTACTTCATCATCGACTGCGCCGAGACGCCCGGCCGGCGATCTGCTCGTGTTCGAGATCGACAACACCGCC
>NZ_BADD01000585.1 GCF_000333455.1 Rhodopseudomonas sp. B29 | reverse complement strand
GATGACGTGGTTCTATGGAGCGGCGCTGCCCGCAAGACCGTGAACACGCTTTGGGCGAACGACTTACCCCGCCATCTTCGCCATCAGTGCGTCCGAGACCTCGAAGTTCGCGTAGACGTTCTGGACGTCGTCGTGGTCGTTGAGGTTGTCCATCAGCTTGAACAGCTTCTCGCCGGTCTCGTCGTCGACCGCGACGGTGTTCTGCGGCTTCCAGATCACCGCGGCCTTGCGCGGTTCGCCGAACTTGGCTTCGAGCGCCTTGGCGACGTCGCGGAAGGTTTCCTGCGAGGCATAGACTTCGTGGCCGCCTTCGCCCGACACTACGTCGTCGGCGCCGGCCTCGATCGCGGCTTCCAGCATGTCGTCGGCCGAAGCCTTGTCGGCGTCGAACTCGATGATGCCGGTGCGGTCGAACATGAAGGACACCGAGCCGGTTTCGCCGAGATTGCCGCCCGACTTGGTGAAATAGGAGCGGATGTCGGAGGCGGCGCGGTTACGGTTGTCGGTCAGCGCTTCGACGATCACCGCGACGCCGCCGGGACCGTAACCTTCGTAGCGGATCTCGTCGTAGTTCTCGCTCTCGCCGCCGATCGCCTTCTTGATGGCGCGCTCGATATTGTCCTTCGGCATGTTCTCGGCGCGAGCCGCGATCACCGCTGCGCGCAGCCGCGGGTTCATCGCCGGATCGGGCGTGCCGAGCTTGGCAGCGACCGTGATTTCGCGAGCCAGCTTGCTGAAAAGCTTGGACTTTTGCGCATCCTGCCGGCCCTTGCGGTGCATGATGTTCTTGAATTGGGAATGTCCGGCCATGCGCTCTCTCGGGTCGATCAGGAATTAGGGGCTGCGGCGCGGCGTTATAGTCGGCGGCACGGCCGAAATCAAAGGCTTGCAGCGAGGCGGCGTCCACAACCCACGTAACTCAACGAGGAAGGGAAAGTTAACCCTGGGTTCACGCGGTCATGCGAGCATGCATAGCTCGGTTCCATTTCCGCCGGAGTTCCCATGCCATTAGGCCTGTTGCGTAAGCGTCCCGCCGTGGCGCTGGCCCCCGAGGCCGCCCCTGCCCTGGTGCCTGAGCCGGTCCCCGCCTCGCCCGAGCCGCAAGACGGCAGCAGCGAGATTCTCGAACTCTTGGAGCTCGAACTCGGCTCGCTGATTCGCCAGCTCGAGCGCTCGGCCAAGCAGGTCTCGGTCGGCACCCGCGCCACCACCTCGACCCTGCACACCATCCGCGAGCGCACCGATGCGCTGACCAGCCGCACCAGCGCCGCGCAGGCGACCGCGGCCTCGTTCTCGCAGGCCGCCGACAAGTTCACCCATTCGGCCGAAGCCATCGGCGCCCAGGTGCGACAGGCCTCCGACCTCGCCGACCAGGCCAGCGCCGCGGCGGCCGAAGCCAGCACCAATGTGGACCGCCTGCGCGAATCCTCGGCGGCGATCGGCAATGTGGTCAATCTGATCTCGCAGATCGCCCGTCAGACCACGCTGCTGGCGCTGAATTCGACCATCGAAGCCGCACGCGCCGGCGCTGCCGGGCGCGGCTTCGCGGTGGTGGCGACCGAGGTCAAGGCGCTGGCGGTGCAGACGCAGGAAGCCACCGAGGAAATCCGCCGCAAGATCGAGGCGCTGCAGCGCGACGCGTCGAGCTCCGCCGACGCGGTGCATCGGATCAGCGATGCGATCGCCGCGATCCGGCCGGTGTTCGACAACGTCAACGGCGCGGTCGGCGAGCAGACCCGCACCACCGGCGAAGTCGCCGACAACGCCGCGCAGGCGTCGAGCTTCATCGTCTCGGTCGGCGACAGCGCGGCCGAGATCGACAGCGTCACCCGCGAGGCCGAGCACCACGGCGGCGAAGTCGCCCGCGCCGGCCAAGACGTCACCAGCTTCGCCGAGAAGCTGCGCACCCGCACCGCGGTGCTGCTGAAGCAGAACGAGCGCGAGCACGAGCGCCGCCGCGAGCGCCTGCCCTGCCATTTGTCGATCGAGATCGACACGCCGAAAGGACGGATCACCGCGCCGGTCTACGAGATCGCGATGGACGGCGTGCTGATCAGCGGCCCCGCCGCCGCGGCGCTACCCAAGCAAACGATGCTCAGCGCGACGCTGCAGGATGTCGGCGACTGCCAGATCCGTATCCGCGAGATCGGCAGCAGCGGCGCGGTCGCCCAGTTCGTCGCGCCGGGCGCGGCGCTGCAGGAGCGTATCGAAGACCGGCTGTGGGCGATCCGCGACGAGAACACCGAATTCGTCACCCGCGCGATGCAGGCCGGCACCGAACTCAACCAACTGTTCGAGCGTGCGGTCGCGACCGGCGCCATCACGCTGGAGCAGATGTTCGACGACAACTACGTCGAAATTCCCGGCACCGATCCCAGGCAGTATCGCACCCAGATCCTCGACTGGGCCGACCGCGCGCTGCCGCCGTTTCAGGAAGCCTTCCTGGCCAAGGATCCGCGGATGGCGTTCTGCGTGATGATCGACCGCAACGGCTATCTGCCGGTGCACAACAAGGTCTATTCGCAGCCGCAGCGCCCCGGCGACGTCGCCTACAACACCGCCAACTGCCGCAACCGCCGCATCTTCAACGATCCCGCCGGCCTCGCCGCCGGACGCAATACCCGCGCCTATCTGATCCAGAGCTACGCCCGCGACATGGGCGGCGGCGTCACCGTGATGATGCGAGAAATCGACGTCCCGGTGAAAGTCCGCGGACGGCATTGGGGCGGGTTCAGGACGGCGTATAAATTGTAGCGCCAAACCGACTACCGTCATGCGCGGGCTCGACCCGCGCATCCATCGCGCGGAGCGCGCGAGATGCCTACTTTTTTGCGAGGAGGATGGATCGCCGGGTCAAGCCCGGCGATGACGTCGCGTGAGTGGTTAGCGTTCTGGCAGTTACTTCGCCTCACTCACCACCTTCTTGCACGCGTCCGACAGGCCGCTGAAATTGTCCATCAGGCATTTCTTGATGCGGCCGCCACCGGGCATAACGCCGCTGCAGAACTTCTGGTAGTCCGGCTTGCAGGCTTCGCGTGCGGCGCCATTGTCCTGTGCACTCGCCAAGGACAGCGACAGCATCAGCACGACGACAGCGCTGGCGGCGACCAGCGTTGCGCGCACCACGGTGTCGCTCACGTGGAGCACAGGTTTGCGGCGAAGCGGAGGCTGGGTCATTCGCACCATATCGTATCCTCACATTGGAGATCGGCGTTGAAACGCCGGATGTAATGGATACGCTCCAACGCATCCGATCCTTCGCGGCGCCCGCCGCGCTCAGCGAAAAAAGTCGCCGACGAGTTGCCGACGTCCTTTCGCTGAAATGTGCTCGAGAGTTTCGACGAACGTCTCGATCACGGCGTCGCCGATCTTGACGCGCTTGTCCCGCGCGTCCTGGATCGCGGCGCGTAGCGCCGGCTTGTCGAGCTCGGGCTGGCCGGCCAGCCGCAGCGTCTTCATCAGCGCCGCCGTGTAGTCCTGCTGCAGCGGCTGCATCTGCGGCCGCTTGGCCTCGGCGATGCGATGCAGGATGTCGGCGTCGGCCGGCGGCAGACGCTGCGCGACGCGCTCGATCAACCGCATCGGCATGGTGGTTGCCACCGTCTTCGGTGCCCACTCCGCCTGCGCCCATTGGGCGCCGATATAGGCGCCGAGCGCGACATTCAGACAAAGCGACGCCAGCAGCAGCAAGCGGCCGCCGGTGAACGGGCCGAGACGGATGCTCATTGATGTCCCCATAGCGTCAGAGCCGAAGCGTCGAACACCGCATCGACTGCGGCGAGCGCCTGCTCGGTTTGGTGATAAGGCAGCGTGCCGGCGATCCAGATGCCGAGCAGGGCCGAACAGGCGAGACTGCCGACCGGCACCAGTGTCGCGGGTTGCAGCCAGCGTCGATACCAGGGCTCGCGAGATTCGGGCTCGCGAGTTTCGGTCGCGGCGATCCGCTGCAGCACCGCCAACGCGGCGCGGCGACTGCGCGCTTCATCGATCTGCGGCGCCGCCGACAGAATCTCATCCAGAGAGCGTTGCGCGCGCAGGATGGCAGCGCCCTCCCCGGTCGCGGCGATGCGCTCGGCCGCGGCACGTTCCGGCTCGGGCCAGCGTCCAACGTCGCCCCCCCAAGTCTCGGCGAGTTGTGTGAAGCGATCGAGCGTCATCGCGACCTCCTGTCGTTCTCGATGTTTTCGACTTCTTTTTTCAGTGCGGCACGGGCGCGCCCGAGCAGCGACTCGAACGCTTTGGCGCTGAGATCCATCGCTCGAGCGGCTTCCTCGCCGGACAGGCCTTCCATGTGAAAAAGCGCGATGGCGCCGCGCTGCCGCTCCGGCAGCCTCGCCATCGCGTCCTGCAAGGCGCGGCGCTGCTCGCGGGCGATGATCGTTTCCACCGCGCCCGGCTCGCCGGATTCGATTTCGGCAGCCTCGTCGATCGGCGCAAAGCTGGGCCGGCGTACCCGATCGAACGCTAGATTGAGCACGATGCGATACAGCCAGGTGGTGAAGCGCGCGATGGCCGGGTCAAAGGAATCCGCTTTGTGCCAGACGCGCAAAAAGGCCTCTTGGCCGATATCGTCAGCCTCCGCCGGATTGCGGACGATGCGCTGCGCCACCCGGATGGCGCGCGGCATGTGACGATCCATCAGGATGCGAAACGCCTGCTGACGGCGCGCCGCGACGGCCGCCATCAACATCTCGTCGCTGGTGTCCTGCATGTCGATCGACCTTGCCCCGCCGGGCCGCATCACAAATGGAGCGCGCCCGACAGCCATCATCTGCATCCGACTAGCACGGCCGCCAGGCGCCGGCGATCCAGCATTGGCGCGGGGCAACCGGCAACGGGTTCGCCACCACGACACGGGGCGCGTAGTACGGCGCGACCGGGTAGTACGGCCGTGCGTAGTATGGATAGGGCCGCAACGGATAGCCCGGCCGATAATAGCCGCAGCCACGATAGACCCCCGGACCGTGCCAGCCGCCGCGAACGCAAGCAACCGGTTCGGCCAGGGTGACGCCGGCCGGTGCCGTGAGGGGCGCCCGGGGAGCCAGTGGCGCCGCATTGGCGGTCGCAGTTGTGCAGACGAGCAGAGCGAGTGCAAGGTAGCGGTGCATCTTCGTGTCCTCTCTTTAGATACGCTGACGATTGATGTTGCTTCGACCGGACGGTGCTCAGAATTTCCAGCCGAGGCCGGCGCGAAGCGTGTGTGTGTCGAGCTTGCTGTCGCGGTCGGCGAAGGTGACGGCACCGATGCTTTGCGCACCGAGGCTGGTCTTGCCGTAGTTGTCGTAGATGTACTCGACCCGGACCGTGGCGGCCCGCGTGAGACGCCAATCGACACCGCCGCCGATCGACCAGCCGGTGCGTGTGCCCTTCCAGCTCGCGGTCGCGCCACTGACGTTGTCGATCGCCCGGTTTTCGACGCCGGCAACCGCGAGACCACCTGCCACGTAAACCAATGCGCTGTCGAAACCGTAGCCGAGACGGCCACGAACATGACCGTTCCACTCCATCTTGGTTTCGAGCTGCGCAAGGCTCGGGTCGGGGCCCAGTCCGATATCGACGCGGCCATTGGCATCGACAAAGCTGATATCACCTTCGATACCAGCCACCAGACGGCCCCATTGCTGATTGAAGCCGCCGAACATGCCGCCGGATGCGCCTTTCGGGTCTGCGAAATGAAATTCGCCGGTGGCCGGCAGCGAGGTCTCGCTGCGACCGGAAACATAGCCGGCCTGGACACCCAGATACGGGCCCGCCCAACTCGTCGCCGTGAGCACCTCCATCGAGGGCGCTTTCGCAGGCGGTACGCGATAGCCGAGATCGGCCGCATGGCCGGTCTCAGCGCTGCAGATCGTCACTAAACTCACGAATCTGATCAGTCGCTTCATCGTCAATCCCCACGGATTCCGGCAGCACGCCGGTCGTTGTGGGGAATACGGACCACCCGTGACTTTCCTTCGCGGCAATTTGCGAGGCCGCAGCGGCCGTCCCAGGCGCCGCAGGATTACAAGGAAGGTATCGAGCCTAACTTAGGATAATCCCAAGCAGGTAACATCAAACCAAAATACAATATTTGCTCGTTTTTGCCTCAGACCAACGTATCAGCTGCGGTAGATTTTTACGTTTCGATATCAAATGATCCTGCAAGGTTGATTATCAGGAACTCATGGCTTCGCCGCGCGCGTAGTCTGACGGAGCGGTTGCCAGTGGCCGTCGCCGGGAGCACCTGAAGCGCGGCCGGGAATTAGCCCGGCGGGAAGCCCATGCCGGATGTCTGGCCGATTGACGGCCGAGCTCCGCATGTTGTCGTCAAAAAAATGCAGCGGGCGAAAGTCCGCTTGCAGGGGACGCGGAGCGACGCTCTTGCGGCGGCGCGCCGTGGAATCGTGCCACAAGGGGATTGCCAGAATGCTTTCGAAACTGCGTATGACGATCGGTCGTCGGATCTATCTGTTGATCGGTCTCGGCTTTCTCGGCCTGACAGGCACGACATTGCTGAGTTCATACGAGATGGGTGCGGCGCTGAAGCAGCAGAAGCAGTTCGAACTCAGCCACATCGCCGAACTGGCAATCGCCATCATCAAAGAGGAATACGACGCCGCGCAGAGCGGCGCTCTCAAGCCCGAAGAGGCGCAGAAGCGAGCACTGGAGCGCGTCTCCAAACTGCGCTACGGCGGCAACGAGTATTTCTTCATCACCGACATGCAAAGCCGCATGCTGATGCATCCGATCGCCAAGCAGCTGATCGGCCAGGACCAGACCAACACCAAGGACCCCAACGGCAAACCGCTGTTCGCCGAAATGGTCGACACAGTGCGTCGCAACGGCAGCGGCTTCGTCGACTATGTCTGGCCCAAGCCGGGCTCCGACAAGCCGCAGCCGAAGCTGACCTATGTGGGCAGCTTCGCGCCGTGGAGCTGGATCGTCGGCACCGGCGTTTATATCGACGACCTCGACGCCCAGACCTGGGCGGCGACGCAGCGCGCGCTGATCGCGGCCGCCATCGTGCTGCTGCTGATCACCGCGGTGTCGATGCTGATCGCCCGGATGATCACGCGGCCGATCCACGCCATCACCGACACGATGAAACAGCTCGCCGCCGGCCGCATCGACGTCGAGGTGCCGGGCACCGGCCGCAGCGACGAGATCGGCGAGATGGCCGAGGCCGTGGCGGTGTTCAAGACCAATGCGATCGAGCGCCGCCGGCTCGAGGCCGAGCAGGCGGAGGCCGAGCATCGCGCCGCCGCGCAGCGCAAGGCGGATACGTTGCGGCTCGCCGAATCCTTCGAGCACGCCGTCGGCGAGATCGTCCACACCGTGTCGTCGGCCTCACAGGAACTGGAAGCCTCCGCGAGCTCGCTGACCTCGACTGCCGAACGCTCGCAGGAACTGGCCACGACGGTGGCCGGGGCCTCCGAAGAGGCCTCGACCAACGTACAGTCGGTCGCCTCCGCCAGCGAGGAGATGAGTTCGTCGATCGTCGAGATCAGCCGCCAGGTGCAGGACTCTGCCCGCATCGCCCACGAAGCCGTGGAGCAGGCGCGCCAGACCAACGGCCGCGTCGAAGAACTCGCCAAGGCCGCGGCGCGCATCGGCGACGTCGTCGAGCTGATCAACAGTATCGCCGGACAGACCAATCTCTTGGCCCTCAACGCCACCATCGAGGCGGCGCGCGCCGGCGAGGCCGGCCGCGGCTTCGCCGTCGTCGCGGCCGAAGTGAAGGCGCTGGCGGAGCAGACCGCCAAGGCCACCGGCGAGATCAGCCAGCAGATCAGCGGCATCCAGGCCGCAACCGATCAGTCGGTGTCGGCGATCCGGGCGGCGGATGCTAAAAGCCTTGAATGGTATAAAGCACATGATAAAGAGCGCACCGCTAAATTTGAGGAAAGGAGTTTGATGACGAGTTCCTCATGAGGCATACTCAGAAATTAACTCACAACAGGTATATGATGTTAAGAAACTAACAACTTTCTTTTAACAGTAAGGAGAAAAAATGCCAAATGAAAAGCAGAGTTTGTTCAAAACTTTTGATCCTCTAAAAGTTTATGATTTTTTAAATAATGTTTCATATCCACAGGTTAAGTTCATTATCGAAGCTGAAGCAAGCACAGCCTATAACCAAGTGCCTT
>NZ_BADD01000586.1 GCF_000333455.1 Rhodopseudomonas sp. B29 | reverse complement strand
CGATTCCTTCGGAGCGCCGATAGTCGCGCTGCGTTTAATCGGATGCCTTCCATGCCGAACCTCAAATCGTCTGGGCGTCGATCGCATCGTATTGAATTGCCGCTCTTGAGACAAAGCTGAAAGCAGTCCCGGCCCCCTGCTTCCCGCGACCGCCGCGCCAGATGCGACCAATTATCTGCAGTTGTCGGCTCCATCGCCATGGCTAGGTTACCTCCCGCTTGGAGGCAGCCTTGGCGACGCGGGCGACATCATCACAGCAGTCAAAGGTCCGGCGCGCAGTGGCGGCACAGCGCCGACGCGCGCGGGCGAGATCGGCACTGCTCAGCCTGCCGACGCTGCTGATCGTGTTGGCCGCCGACGAGGCTCGGGCGCAATTCGTCTGCCGCAGCGTGTCCGGCGGCTCCGGCGGCGGCAACGCGAGCGACAGCGACTCCGTCGCCTGCGGCCCGGCGACTGCCGGCGGCGCAGGCAGCTCCGCGTTCGGCGGCGGCGCCCAGGCGCTCGGCGACTACTCCGCCGCGTTCGGCCTCAACGTCACGGCGAACGGCTCCAGCAGCGTCGCGATCGGCGATTCAGCAAGCGCCGATGGTGATTTCGCCACCGCGCTGGGCGCCTATGCGCGTGGGACCGGCGCCGGGGCGACTGCGATCGGCTCCGGCAGCGTCGCGTCGGGCGCCTCGGCGGTGGCATTCGGCGAAAGCAGCTTCGCGGCTGGCGACTGGTCCGCCGCGATCGGTCTCTACAGCAGCGCGACCGGCGCCTACAGCGTCGCATTCGGCCGCGACAGCCAGGCCATCGGCGACCTCTCGATCGCGTTCGGCACCGCCAGCATCGCCCGCGGTGAAGCCGGCATCGCGTTCGGCTACGCGGCGCTCGCCGGCGGTGCCGCTTCCACCGCGCTCGGCCGCGAGGCGAGCGTGACAGGCTTGGGCGGCACGGCGGTCGGCTACGGTGCGAGCGTCAGCGCCGACCGTGGCTCGGCCTTCGGCGTCTATTCCTCCGCCTCCGGCGCCGGCAGTTCGGCGTTCGGCGACAGCGCCGATGCCAGTGGCGCGGCCGCATTGGCGGCGGGCAATTCCAGCGTGGCGAGCGGCGACAGCAGCGTCGCTGTCGGCACCGGATCCTGGGCCAGCGCCGCCTTCGCCTCCGCGCTCGGTTACGGCGCAACGGCGAGCGGCGTCGCCTCGGTGTCGATCGGCGGCGCTGTCGCCAGCGGCAGCTCGTCGCTGGCGATCAACGGCGCGGAAGCGAGCGGCGACTTCGCCATCGGCATCGGATGGGCCAGCCTCGGCAGCGGCGTGCACGCCACCGCGGTCGGTTACGGCGCCTACGCCACCGGCACCGACAGTTCGAAGCTTCGGCGTCAACAGCATCGCCTCGGGCGCATCGGCGGCGGCCATCGGCGCATCGGCCGGCGCCCGCGCCGACGACAGCTTCGCAGCCGGCGCCGGCGCGCAGGCGACCGCGCGCGGTGCGGTGGCGCTCGGCGCCAACTCGGTCGCCGACGTCGCTGACACCGTCTCGGTCGGCGCGCCGGGCATCGAACGCAAGATCGTTAACGTCGCCGCCGGCACGCTGGCCTCGGGCTCGACCGACGCGGTGACCGGGGGACAATTCTACACCGCGAACCAGCGCGTCGCCGCTGCGTTCGGCGCCACGCTGGGTAGTAACGGCCAGATCGACGCACCGACCTACACCATCCGCGGCACCGCCTATGACAACGCCGGCAGTGCGTTCGCTGCGCTCGACAGCGCAGTCGGCAATCTGCAAAGCCAGACGCCGGGTGGTAACAGCCTGGTGCAGCAAGCTTCGGCCAACGCACCGGTCACCGTCGCCGCTTCGAGCGGCGGCACGCTGGTGGACTTCACCGGCACAGACGGCACGCGGCGGCTCACCGGCGTCGCGGCCGGAACACTGTCGGCAACCTCGACCGATGCGGTCACCGGCAGCCAGCTCTGGGCCACCAATCAGCAGGTCGCCGCCAACAGCTCCGACATCGCGGCGCTGAGCTCCATCGTCGCCGGCATGTCAGGGGGTTCGACTTACATTCGCGTCAACTCCTCGAGCACCGCGGCCAGCGCCACCGGCAGCAACGCCGCCTCGATCGGCAGCAACGCGCAGGCGTCCGGCACCGACTCGTCGGCGATTGGTACCAATGCCAGCGCGTCGGGAACCAACGCCATCGCGGTGGGGACCAACTCGGTGGCGAGCGCCGACGGCGCCATCGCCATCGGCACCACGGCGGCCTCGACCGGCACCAATGCGATCGCGATCGGCACCGGCGCGTCCGCTACAGGCTCGGTGGCGGTCGGCGGCGCGGCGTCGGCGGCGAACGGCGGCGCGGCGTTCGGCGACCGCGCTGTCGCCACCGCAACTAACAGCACCGCTCTCGGCCCCGACGCGTCGGCGACCGCGGCGCGCGGCGTCGCGGTCGGCAACGGCGCAATCGTCACGGCCAGCAACGCGGTCGCGCTGGGCGCGGGCTCGGTCGCCAATCAGGCCAATACGGTTTCGGTCGGCACAGCCGGCAGCGAGCGACGTGTCACCAACGTGGCCGCCGGCATCGCACCGACCGACGCAGTCAATGTGGGTCAGCTCTTCAGCGTCGCCGCCGGACTGCAGGCGCAGATCGGCGGCCTGCAGGATCAGATCCGCGACAACCAGCGCGAGGCGCGGCGCGGCGTCGCGGCGGCGATGTCGATGACGCCGGCGCCGATGCCGTCGAAGGCGGGGCGCACCAGCTGGGCGATGAACACCGCGTCTTTCCGCGGCGAGTTCGGCTTCGGCGGCTCGCTGGCCTATCGGCTCGATACCAACGCGCCGGTCGCGCTCACCGCCGGCTACGCCTATGGCGGCGGCGACAATCACGGCGCGCGGGTCGGACTCGCCGGTGAGTTCTAAGACGACGCGGTGTCGCAATCCTTCGCTGCCGCGCGATCGGCCTTAAGCGAAGCCGCGGCGGCGCGAGCGCTGTCGAAGAAGAACAGCAGTGCATTGGCGATGAACAATTGCAGCGCGTCCTTGAGCGCCGGAGCCAGCGTAATCGCCTCACCGCTATTGCCGCCCCGCGTGATCAGCCCGTCGGCGGCTGCATCGCGCAGCATCTTGGCGACGTGGACGCGCGACACCGAAAAGCGGCGCGACAGTTCGGAGATCGACAGCACCACCGGCCGCGACGGTGGCACAGTGTCGTCGTCCTCGCCGCTGCTGATCAGCGTCGTCATAACCATCATGCCGGCGGCGCGCTCGCTGAACACGCCGAGCCCCGGCGTGTAGGCGAGCAGCCGGTAACCAGCATTGAAGCGTTCGAACATCGCCGCCAAAAAGGCACGCACGAAGGCGTCGTCGTCGAGCCGCGCGATGAGTTCGTCGCCGTCATCGAACAGCATCGTGGCACCGCTGAAATTCGCCCGCCAGCGGCTGCGCAGCAGCGCCAGAAGCTCCGGAGTCGCCACCAGCCGGCGCGAACGCCCGTCGGAATTATCGGGGTCAGGCGCCAGGTAACCGGAGAACCGCATCAGCGACAGCATCGCGGCTGCGCGACCGGCGCTGCACAGCCCGAACCGGGTGCAGAGCTGCTTCATCCGCGTCGGCGTCAGGCCTGAGGCGGAGTCGGCGGGATCGCGCGAGAAATGCAGATGCAGCGCGAGGTAACCGAACAACAGCCGGGCGCGGTCGTCCATCAGCCAGTTGAGTAGCGGGCCGCCCTGATAGTGCGAGCAAAGCCCGGCCGCGGCGGCGCGCATCGCCCGCGGAAAGTTCGGATGCGCCCGCACCTGCGCGATCCTCGCCTGCCACTCGCCGTCGGACGCCAACGCCACCCTCCCCTGCGACCACGCGATCAGATGCGACCAAATTTCTGCAGTTGCCACTCTGACGCACCTGAATAGCTTGCTCCCGGAATGGGGAACATCGTGATCACGGGCGCGATTTGTCGCAGCCGCGCCAGGCTGCTGTTGGCGACATGGAGCTTGACCTCGGGGTACGGCCTCGCGGTCGCTTCGGCCGTTGCGTTGCTGTCCCTGGCGCCGGGACCGGCGCGCGCGCAATTCGTCTGCGATGGAAGCTCCGGATCGGGGACCGCAACCGCCACCGGCGCGGTGGCGTGCGGCACGCAATCGTCTGCGACCGGTGCTGCCAGTTCAGCCTTCGGCATGCAAAGCAGCGCGACGAACACGAACGCGTCCGCGTTCGGTTTCCAGGCCAACGCGACCGGGACAAACGCCACGGCGATCGGCGCCTCGTCGAACGCGACCGGCTCCAGCGCGATCGCGGTCGGATTTCAGTCGGATGCAACGGCTGCCAATGCCACCGCATTCGGCGGCTCGGCCCAGGCAACCGGCATATCGTCGCTGGCAGCCGGCTTCAACGCGGCGGCGAGCGGCGACAGCAGCGTCGCGGTCGGCCGCGCCTCGGTCGCGAGCGGCGCCAACGCGGTGGCGAACGGCTCCGGCGCCAGCGCGACGCAGAGCGCGGCGACGGCCTCCGGCTACAACAGCGCGGCGATCGGCGTATCCGCCTCCGCCTACGGCACCGGCAGCGCAGCCAGCGGCGCCAACGCCGTCGCGGTCGGCAGTGCCAGCGCGGCCGCCGGCAGCGCCAGCATCGCCATCGGCAATGCGGCGCAAGCCACGACGGACTACAGCATCGCGCTGGGTAACAGCGCCGCGGCGAGCAGCAGCTACGCGGTGGCGATCGGCGCGGGCGCCAGCGCGAGTCAGACCGACGCCATCGCGATCGGGCACGGCAGCACGGCGTCGGCCGCGTCCACCGCGGCCTTTGGCAACAACAGCACCGCCAGCGGCGACGCCAGCACCGCGGTCGGCTCGTTGGCGAGCGCCAGCGGCACGCGTACCACCGCGATCGGCACCAATGCGCAGGCCTTCAGCGACTATTCGACGGCGCTGGGGAGTTCGACGCAGACTGGCGGAGTCGCTGCGGTAGCGGTCGGCTATCTCAGCAGAGCGATGGCCGACGATGCCATCGCGATCGGCCGAAACGCGAACGCCAGCGGCATCTCGTCGCTCGCGTTCGGCCTCTCGTCCGCTGCGAGCGCCACCAATGCCGTTGCGATCGGCCGGTCCGCCAGCGCATCCGGAGCCAACTCCGTCGCGCTCGGCGCCGGCTCGGTCGCCGACACCGCCAACACCGTCTCGGTCGGCGCCGTCGGCAGCGAGCGCAAGATCGTCAATGTCGCGGCCGGCAGCATCGCATCGGGCTCGACCGACGCGATCACCGGCGGCCAGCTCTACACCGCCAACCAGCGCGTCGCCGCGGCGTTCGGCGGCGGCGCATCGCTCGACAGCAACGGCCAGCTAACCGCGCCGAGCTACACCATCCGAGGCTCGGCCTACACCGATGTCGGCAGCGCGTTCGGCGCAGTCGACACCGCCTTCACGAACCTGCAGACGCAGGTCAGCAATGGCACCATCGGCTTGGTGCAGCAGGACCAAACCACAGGCGTGATTACCCTGGCGTCCTCGACCGCAGGCACATTGGTAGACTTCACCGGCAGTGCCGGCACGCGCCGCCTCACCGGGATCAGCGCCGGCACGCTGTCGGCATCGTCCACCGACGCGGTGAACGGCAGCCAGCTTTACGCCACCAACGAGCAAGTCGCAGCGCTGAATTCCATCGTCGCCGGCATCTCGGCGAGCTCGACCTATTTCCGCGTCAACTCCTCGAGCACGGCGGCGAGCGCCACCGGCACCAACGCCACCTCGATCGGACCGAACGCTCAGGCCTCGGGCGGCGGCGCCACTGCGATCGGCAACGGAGCCAATGCGTCGGGCGGCAACGCCATCGCGGTTGGCACCAGCTCGGTCGCCAGTGCCGACGGGGCCATCGCCATAGGCACCACAGCGGCCTCGACCGGCGCCAATGCGATCGCGATCGGCACCGGCGCGTCCGCCACCGGCTCGGTCGCGGTCGGCGTTGCGGCGTCGGCGGCGAACGGCGGCGCCGCGTTCGGCGACCGCGCTGTGGCGACCGCAAGTCAATCGACGGCGATCGGCCCCGACGCCTCGGCGACCGCGACGCGCGGCGTCGCGGTCGGTAACGGCGCGATCGTCACGGCGAGCAATGCGGTCGCGCTGGGCTCGGGCTCGATCGCCAACCAGGCCAACACAGTGTCTGTCGGCTCCAGCGGCAGCGAGCGCCGCATCACCAATGTCGCCGCCGGCATCTCGCAGACCGACGCCGTCAATGTCGGCCAGCTTTCCAGCGTCGCGACCGGACTACAATCGCAAATCGGCGGACTGCAGTCGCAGATCTGGGACAATCAGCGCGAGGCCCGCGCCGGCACCGCGCTGGCGATGGCGGCTGGCGGCCTGCATTACGATCCACGCCCCGGCAAGCTGTCGGTCGCCAGCTCGTTCGGTTATTTCAAAGGCCAGTCCGGCCTCGCTGTCGGTCTCGGCTATTCAATGAGCGACCGGCTGCGCGTTAACGCCGCCTTCACCGGCTCGAGTGACGTTTCGAGCTACGGCGCCGTCGCCGGCGCATCGCTGACGCTGAACTGAAGCCGCGCACCGCTATGAAGCGGCGGCGCCGTTCGCTACACTCCTGCGCATGAACAGACAGAGACGATCAACTCTCGCCACCGGCGCGGCCGTGCTCGCCGTGATCGCGTCGGCGCCGTCCGCCGCGCTGGCACAGGCGGAATGGAACAAACTGCCGCGCATGCAGCTCGAGCGGCAATTCGCCGGACCATTACAGGACACGGTCGTGCAACGCTGGCGCGATCCGACCGACGGCACCGTGTGCTACATGTACCTGCCGATCTCGGCACCGCATTCGCCGCCGGCGAATTCCGGCTACGTCCAGTACGGCTCCGCCACGATCGGCTCCATCAGTTGTATACCCGGGACGCCAGCGCCCGCTGCTGCGCCCAAGCGCTGAAATTCCTCGTTCGAGACTCGACGGCCAACGCGACGGTGGAGGTCACGCCGCGTCGGCCGCCGCGGCCCGTCACTTGGACGACGGGTTATTATGAGCCGGCGCCTGGCCGGTCGTGTTCGGCGCCGTCTTCGCGTCGAGCGCCTGCGTAGCGGCCGCGGTGTGCGCCGTTGGCTTGTCCTGGAAATCGACCACCGAGTAACGGATGCCGTTCTCGACGTTCATCAGCGCGCCGTTGGCCTCGTAGTACTTGCCGGCGTCGATGAGCTTGGACGCCTGGTCGACGCCCTTGATGGAGGCGTTCATCGGGGCGAGTTCGAGCGAGACGGCGACGTTGACGTCGCTCGCCTTCAGCGTTTCGATCGCCTCCTTCTGCTTACCCGCCTTGAGCTGCGCGTTCGCGGTCTTCATCGCCGCGGCCTTGGCCGGCACGGCCGTGAAATCGTCCTGCACCGTGATGGTGCCGTTGATCGGCAACCACTTGATCGGCGTCGTCGAAGCGGTGGTGCTCGATTGCTGATTCGTATTGGCCGGCGACGCGGAGGCGTTGGTGGACGGTTGGGTCGTCGCATTGGCCATCTGTGCCGGCGGCTTCAGATCGGCTTCGGCCTTCATGAACGCGGTGTCGTCGGTCTTGCTCTTCTCCAGCGACTCCATCGCGTTGTTGACGTCCTTGCGCGCCATCTCGGGCTTTCCGTTGAACAATGCGAGCCGCGCCTCACGAATGTCCTGGAAGGCGTTGAAGCCGTCCTTGGACAGCTTGGAGAAGTCCTGGGTGGCGGCCTTGTCAGGCACCGCCGGATGATCGGCTGCATAGACGGCTCCGCACAGGGCGGTGGTGGCGAGCGCAGCGGCGGCGAGCGTTGTTTTGACGCCAGGCATGATCGTGTCTCCTCATTGAGATTTTCGGGCGCGTGATCGACCCTGTCTGATTGATCGAGAACGCGCGATGTCGAGTACGCTCCGACAACGGCCGGACCAGCCTTCGCGTTTCATTAAACCTAGGAAACCATTGTGCCGCAGGCCTCTCTTGCACGCACGCCGAGCCGTCCGAAACCGGCCACACCGTTTGGAAGCATTCTGATCAGACGGGCGGCCATCGCTCCGGCGCTCCTTCTTTGCTAGAAGGAGCCCAAATCACGAGAAGCGATCATCGGATCGCGGGAGAATGGCTATGTCGGATGTGATCTCTTTCTTCGAAACCCGCCGCTCGGTGAAGCCGCGCGAAATGAGCGGACCCGGCCCTTCGGCCGAAGAGCTGGAGACGATCCTGACCATCGGCGCGCGCGTGCCGGATCACGGCAAGATTGGGCCCTGGCGCTTCATCGTGTTCGAAGGCGACGCGCGGGCGCGTGGCGGCGCGGTGATCGCCGAAGTCTTTGCCCGCAAGCATCCGGAGGCGGGCGAGACCGACATCGCGGTCGAGAAGGCGCGCCTGATGGAAGCGCCGCTGGTGATCGCCGTGGTGAGTTCGCCGAAGCCACACCCAAAGGTGCCGGCTTGGGAGCAGGAACTATCGGCCGGCGCGAGCTGCATGAACATCGTCGCCGCCGCCACCGCGCTCGGCTACGGCGCCAACTGGCTGTCAGGCTGGATCGCCTACGACCGCGACGTCCTCAGCGGCCTCGGACTGAAGGACAACGAAAAGCTCGCCGGCTTCATCTACATCGGCACCAAGACCAAGCCGGTGGAAGACCGGCCGAGGCCGGTGCTGGCGGAGATCGTTACGCGGTTTTGATCAGCGGACCAGCAAGTCGTAGGCAGACTGCGGCGCCTTGGGATGGGTGAAATCGAAGTGCCACCATTCCTTGGCGTAGTTCTGAAATCCTTCGCGCATTAGCGCAGAGCCTAGTCGGTCGCGGTTGCGCCGGGCTTCGACGGAAACGCCAGGCGCTGCTGTGGCGCTGAGCGAGGAGAAACAATCGAAGGCAGTGCCGAGATCGAGGCTCGACTCGGCAGCGCGCGCTTCGAACGGGCCGTCGCAGGCGCCAGCGTGCGTCGGCGTTGGCAGCGCGGGGTCGGTCACGCGAACCAAACCAAGATCGACGGCGATCGCGAGAGAGTGCTTCGAGCGCGCGGCGATGTAGCCGAGCCGGAACAATTGTGCCTTCTCCAGCAACGGATAGAATACCGGCCGCATGCTGTCCTGCCCCGGCGCGCGCGACCATGCGACAAAGGCCGCCACCGCCCGAGCCGGCCGATAGCAATCATAGACCTTAAGGCCGTATCCTTCGGCGGCGAGTTTAGTTTGCGCCCTTGCCAGCGCCTCGGCGGCCGGCCGCCACAGGATACATTCGGCCGCCTGATAGCCGGGGACCGGTCGGCCGGTGAAGTTGAATGCACCAGCGTAGCGCATATCCTGACGGATATCGGGCGCAAGGTCGCGCAAATACGCCAGTTCATTTGGCAACTTCAAATCGCGAGCCTGCACCTGCTCGCGCACGCGTATCTGGAAACACTTAGGTGCAAGGACAAGTTCAGGTCTTTGGAACACGCATATGGCTTCTTATACGACCGACACGGCAGCGATCAGGCATTCCTAGCCCCTATGCTCGATTAGCCAGCGGACTCCTCCATAACACTTGGCCGATCGGCGGGTTAGGCCTTCTGCTAGCAAGCGTAGCCCGCATGAGCGCAGCGATACGCGGGGGCCATGTCGGACGCAGCCTCTCTGGGATACCGATCCGCCGCT
>NZ_BADD01000587.1 GCF_000333455.1 Rhodopseudomonas sp. B29 | reverse complement strand
CCTGCCCTTGCGGCTCGCCCAATTCGGCATCGTGCATCGCTACGAGCCGTCGGGCGCGATGCACGGCCTGATGCGGGTGCGCGGCTTTACCCAGGACGACGCGCATGTGTTCTGTACCGAGGCGCAGCTCGCCGACGAGTGCATGAAGATCAACGACCTGATCCTGTCGACCTACTCGGACTTCGGCTTCGAGGGCGAACTCACCGTCAAGCTCTCGACCCGTCCCGACAAGCGCGTCGGCACCGACGAGATGTGGGATCACGCCGAGCGCGTGATGGCCACCGTGCTGAGCGAGATCAAGGCCAAGGGCGGCAACCGCATCAAGACCGAGATCAACCCCGGCGAAGGCGCGTTCTACGGGCCGAAGTTCGAATACGTGCTGCGCGACGCCATCGGCCGCGACTGGCAGTGCGGCACCACGCAGGTCGACTTCAACCTGCCGGAGCGCTTCGGCGCGTTCTACATCGACGCCGACGGCGCCAAGAAGGCACCGGTGATGGTGCACCGCGCGATCTGCGGCTCGATGGAGCGCTTCATCGGCATCCTGATCGAGCACTACGCCGGCAACTTCCCGCTGTGGCTGGCGCCCGTGCAGGTCGTTGTCACCACGATTACTTCGGAAGGCGACGACTACGCCCAGAAGGTGCTGGCCGATCTGCGCAAGGCGGGACTACGCGCCGACATCGATCTGCGCAACGAGAAGATCAACTTCAAGGTGCGCGAGCATTCGCTGGCCAAGGTCCCTGCCCTCTTGGTGGTCGGCAAGAAGGAAGCCGAGACGCATTCCGTCTCGGTCCGCCGCCTCGGCAGCGAACGCTCCAGCGTGCTGCCCACCAACGAGGCGATCGCCGCACTGGTGGACGAAGCCACGCCGCCGGACGTGCGGCGGATGCGGGAAAACGGCTTGA